>JBBQMM010000145.1:0-9623 GCA_038328935.1 Burkholderiales bacterium | reverse complement strand
ACCCGCCGCAAGTGCCGATGGCGCTCCACCATTCACCCTCACCCCAGCCCTCTCCCTGGGAGGGAGAGGGAGCAAAGGCCGCTCCCTGGGAGGGAGAGGGCGCAGAAGCCACCACGTCCAGCCGCCCGCCGCCGCGCTTCAGCGCCAGTTCTATGGCTTCCATCACACGCACTTTCTCGGCGCCGGCGATGCGCAGCCGGTCGGCCACCACGTCGATGATCTTCTGCGTGCCTTCCACGCGTTCGGCCTGCACGCGCGTGAAGCCGCTGGCCGACAGCCACTGCTCCTGCTGCTCGGCCGTGGTGTCGGCCGGCAGCGCCACCGGGAACGTGAACACCAGCCGCGGGTCGCCATTGGCGGCGGCGCGCTGCTGCAGGTCGGCGTAGATGGTCTCTGGCGTGTCGTGACGCACCGGCAGCGCGGTCTGCTGGTCGAAAAGCTGTGCTGCACGCGCAAAGAGCAGCTTCAGGTGGTCGTTCAGCTCGGTCATCGTGCCGACCGTGCTGCGGCTGGTGCGCACCGGGTTGGTCTGGTCGATGGCGATGGCCGGCGGCACGCCGTCCACGCGGTCCACCGCCGGGCGGTCCATGCGGTCTAGAAACTGGCGCGCGTAGGCGCTGAAGGTCTCGACGTAGCGTCGCTGACCTTCGGCGTACAGGGTGTCGAACACCAGGCTGCTCTTGCCGCTGCCGCTGGGGCCGGTGACCACCGTGAATTCGCCGGTGCGGATGTCCAGGTCCAGATTCTTCAGGTTGTGCTGGCGCGCACCGCGAATTCGAATGACACCGGACGACATGGAAGCCCTCAAGGAGATGAAGGCGGGGAATTCTAGGCCCCCTCATCTGCGGGGCGGCCTGTGTGGGCATCGTGACGAAAGCCACGCCAGCCGCCCTGAAAACACTCCGGCAGCAACACCTGGCAACAACTGAACCCGGCCAGGCACGACTTTCGGCCCGGCTTGCCCGCAAGTGCGGGGTGACGGTGGATGTCTGCGGTAGCCACACTATTCAAACGAGCATTCCGCATTCCGCATTCCGCATTCCGCCCGCCAGAAACCATCACGCTGAGAGGCTGACGATGCACATCCCCAACCGACAGGTCAGGCTGTCCGCTGTCTTCACGGCCGCTGCATTGCTGGCAGCTTGCGGCGACGGGGGCGAAGTGCCCCGCGCCGTCCAAAAGGACGCCACGGCCAGCGTATCCGCTGCCGACACCAAGACCCTTACCAACACCAAGCTCGCCCTGGCCGTGCCCGCAGGCACGGCGATCCCGGCCGACGCGGCCATCAAGGGCCTCTTCGGCCCGGTAACCAGTTGGCCGCTGATTCCCATCCACGTGGTGCTGACGCCGGACGGCCGCGTCATGAGCTTCGGCAGCCGCGGCACCACCGGCAACCATACGGGCTACTTCGACTACAACGTCTGGGACCCGGCGGACAACAGCCACCTGATGCTGAACAACACCGGCGGCACCGACATCTTCTGCAGCAGCCAGCTGTTGACACCCGGCGGCACCGAGGTGGTGATCAACGGTGGCGACAACTGGAACGGCACCAAGAGCATCAACACCGGCAACAACAACAGCAACCGCTACACGGTGGCCACCCGCAGCCTGGCGCGTGGCAACAACATGAACCGCGAGCGCTGGTATTCAACCACCACCATGCTGTTGAACGGCGAGATGTACATCCAGGGCGGCATCGGGGGCACCGACCGCCCCGAGATCCGCGGCACCGATGGCGTCTACCGGCTGCTGAACGGCGTCGAGACGAACACCTTCGACTACATGTACCCGCGCAACTTCATTGCACCCGATGGCCGCATCTTCGGCTACGACAGCAACGGCCGCATGTACTACATCGACACTGCCGGCAATGGCAGCATCACGTTGGCAGGCCAGTTCGCTTCGGCCAACACCAGCGCCGATGCCACCGCCGCGATGTTCCGCCCGGGCCGCATCCTGCAGGTCGGCGGCAGTTCCAATGGCGCCATCGTGATCGACATCAACGGCAGCACGCCCAGCGTGACGACCACGGCGTCGATGCTGCGCCAGCGCCGCCTGGCCACTGCCACAGTGCTGGCCGACGGCCGCGTGATGGTCAGCGGCGGCAGCCGCGACTGGAACTCGATGACCGATGTCAGCTACGAGGCGGAGATCTGGAACCCGGCCAACGGCCAGTGGACCGTGGGCGCACAGCACCGCCGGACCCGGCTCTACCACAGCGTGGCCATGATGCTGCCCGACGCCACCGTGCTGGTGGCAGGCGGCGGCGCCCCCGGGCCGGAGAACAACACCAATGGCGAGATCTACTACCCGCCGTACCTGTTCACCGCCAACGCCACTGAAGCGGTGCGCCCGGTGATCACCACGGCGCCCACGGTGGTCGACCCCGGCCGCACGGTGCAGCTGGCGGTGAGCAGCAACAAGCCCATCAGCCGCGTCACGCTGGTCGCCAGCGGCTCGGTGACCCACGGCTGGAACATGGGTCAGCGCTTCGTGGAGCTGCCCTTCGCAAGCACCCCGGTGACGGGCGGCAGCAACCTGTCGGTGCAGATTCCCGCGCGCGCTTCCGACGTGCCACCGGGCACCTGGATGATCTTTGCGTTCGACGACGCGGGCGTGCCGTCAGTGGCCAGGATGGTGCGCATCAACGTGGCGCCCGCGCTGAACACCAGCGTGGCACCGGTGCTGACCGCGCCGGGCAACCAGACCGGCAGCACCGGCACCAGCGTCAACCTGGGCCTGAGCGCCAGCGACCCGAATGGCGACACGCTCAGCTACTCGGCCGGCGGCCTGCCCCCGGGCCTGGGCATCAACGGCAGCACCGGCCGCATCACCGGCGCGCCCACGGTGGCCGGCACCTACAGCGTCAGCGTGGCGGCCAGCGACGGCTACAACAGCGCCGGCACCACCTTCGGCTGGACCGTCAGCGGTGGCACCAGCAGCACCGCAGTGCTCACGGCACCGGCCCAGCGGGCCCCCACGTTGGCCGGCACGGTCACCAACTTCAGCGTCACTGCCATCGGGGCCGGTGTGCTGTACAGCTGGAACTTCGGCGACGGCTCACCCGCCACGGCCTGGTCGACCAGCAACCGGGCGAGCTACGTTTTCCCCAACCCCGGCGTGTATTACGTCACCGTGACGGCCAGGGACAGCGCCGGCAACGAGCAGCGCAGCAGCGTCATGCACCGCATGTTCCTGGCCACCACGGCGCAGGCGCCGGTGCAGTCCGGTGCCTTGCTGCTGGAACCCGTCAGCGGCGCCAACGCGCGGCTGTGGGTCGTCAACGCGGACAACGACTCGGTGTCGGTGTTTGACAGCGTCACCCGCAACAAGCTGGCCGAGGTGCCCGTGGGCGCATCGCCGCGCACGCTGGCGCTGGCCGCCGACGGCACGGTGTGGGTCACCAACAAGGCGGCCGCCAGCATCAGCATCATCAGCCCCGGCACGCTGGCCGTCACACGCACGCTGGCCCTGCCGCGTGCTTCGCAACCCCACGGCATCGTGATGGCGCGCGCCAACGGGCACGCACTGGTGGCGCTGGAGGCCACGGGCCAGCTGTTGAAGATCGATGCCAACACATTCACCACCGCAGCCGCGCTGGACGTGGGCGCCAACCCGCGTCATGTCTCGGTGGCTGCCGACGGCAGCACGGCCTATGTGTCACGCTTCATCACGCCGCCGCTGCCCGGCGAAGGGAGCACTGCGGTGCAGACCGCCGGTGCCGGTGGCCAGGTGCAGGTGGTGAACAGCACCAGCATGGCCGTGCAGCGCACCATCGTGCTGGCACACAGCAACGTGTCCGACGCCGAGAACCAGGGCCGCGGCATCCCCAACTACCTGGGCGCAGCCGCCCTTTCGCCCGACGGCACACAGGCCTTCGTACCCAGCAAGCAAGACAACGTCCTGCGCGGCACGCAGCGCGACGGGCTGGCGCTGAACTTCCAGAACACCGTGCGGGCGGTCAGTTCACGCATCAATCTGGCCACCCAGAGCGAAGACCTGGCGGCGCGCCTGGACCACGACAACGCGAGCCTGGCCAGCGCGGCCGTGTACGACCCGCTGGGCGTGTTCCTGTTCGTGGCACTCGAGACCAGCCGCGAGGTGGTGGTGCTGGACGCCCACCGCCGCGCGCAGATCATGCGCATCGACGTCGGCCGTGCGCCGCAGGGGCTGGCGTTGTCGGCCGATGGCCTGACGCTGTTCGTGCACAACTTCATGGACCGCACCGTGGGGGTGTTCGACCTCAAGCCGCTGGTGCAGCGTTCACTGGCCAGTGCCGCCCCGTTGGCCACGCTCAATGCCGTTGCCACTGAAAAGCTGAGCGCCACCGTGCTGCGCGGCAAGCAGTTCTTCTACGACGCCCGCGACACCCGCCTGGCCCGCGACCGCTACATGAGCTGCGCCAGCTGCCACAACGACGGCGGGCACGACGGCCGCGTGTGGGACTTGAGCGCGCAAGGCGAAGGCCTGCGCAACACCATCAGCCTGCGTGGCCGCGCCGGCGCGCAGGGCCGCCTGCACTGGAGCAACAACTTCGACGAGGTGCAGGACTTCGAGGGCCAGATCCGCACCTTGGCCGGCGGCACCGGCTTGATGACCGACGCGCAATTCAACACCGGCACGCGCAGCCAGCCGCTGGGCGACATCAAAGCCGGTGTCTCGGCCGACCTGGACGCGCTGGCGGCCTACATGGCTTCGCTGAACACCTTCGATCCGTCACCGGCGCGCAGCAGCAGTGGCGCACTCACGGCGGTGGGCACCCAGGGCCGCGACCTGTATGCAGCGCTCAACTGCGCCAGCTGCCACAGCGGCACGGCCTTCACCCGCAGCGCGGTGGACAACCCGGCCAGCATCGGCAGCCTGAAGGCCAGCAGCGGACAGCGCCTGTTCAGCACGCTTTCGGGCATCGACGTGCCCACCTTGCGCGACGTCTGGGCCACCGCACCCTACCTGCACGACGGCTCGGCCGCCACGCTGGAAGCCGCGGTGCGTGCGCACAACAACGTGACGGTGAGCGACGCGCAACTGGCGCCACTGGTGCAGTACCTGCGTGAAATTGGCAGCGAGGAAACCGCGGCACCGCAGGATGGCTTCGTCGACAGCAGCGGCGCCGGCTTGAAAGCCACTTACTTCGGCGACACCACGTTCGGCGAAACCACGTTCGGCGGCGCTGCGCTGCTGACGCGCACCGAGGCGGTGAACTTCAACTGGGGCACGGGTACGCCGGGCGGCAATGTGCCGGCCGACAACTTCTCGGTGCGCTGGACCGGCACGGTGACGATTCCCACCACCGGGTACTACCGTTTCCGCACCCTCTCTGACGAAGGCGTGCGGCTGTGGGTGGATGGCACCCGGCGCATCAACAACTGGAACGGGCACACGGCCGCCACCGACACCAGCACCAGTCTGTACTACTTTGCCGGCAGTCGCGTGGGCCTGCGCCTGGAGTACTACGAAGGTGGCGGCGCCGCCCAGATGCAGCTGCTGTGGAAGGCGCCGGGCAGCTTCAGCTACGTGACGCTGCCGGCGCAACTCCTGAACACCTTCTGAAGACCTTCAGAACACCGTCTGGACGCTGCCTGGCCAAGAAATCGGTGCGGTGCTGCCTGTGCGGTGCTGCCCGTGCTTTGCTGCCCATGCCTCGTCGCCGGAGTACTGCGCCGCGCGCTGCAGCCTCAACCCTGGGCCAGCGTGAACCCAACCCGAGTGGTGCCGTCGCCCGACCCCGCGATCGTGCGGCCCGCGTGCATGCGCGCGATGGCCGCCACGATGGCCAGCCCCAGGCCATGGTGCTGCTCGTCGCCGCCGCAACAGCGCGATTCATCGGCGCGGAAAAAGCGGTCGAACAGCCGCGGCAGCGCCTCGGGCGCGATCGCCGGGCCCTGGTTGCTCACCTCCACCTGCACCTGCCGCGCCGCATCGGGCGCGATGCCGATGACCACCGTACTGCCCCGGGTGGCAAAGCGCGTGGCATTGCCCAGCAGGTTGGACAGCGCGCGCTTGATCAACGACTCGTCCACCGGCAGCAGGGCATCACCTTCCACCCGCAGGCGCAGGCCGGCATCTTCCAGCGCACCTTCGTGGAATTCGACCACCTGCTGCGCCAGCACAGCCAGGCTCACGGGTTCACCACGGCGCGCCACCGCACCGCGGTCGGCCTGCGACAGGAACAGCATGTCGTTGATCATGGCCGACAGGCGCTGCATCTCTTCCAGGTTGGAGACCAGGGTCTCGCGCATCTCGGCCACGGGTCGCTCGCGCGACAGTGCCACCTCGGTCTGACCCATCAGGTTGGCCAAGGGCGTGCGCAACTCGTGCGCCACATCGGCGTTGAAGCCTTCGAGCTGCGCATAGGACTGCTCCAGCCGCGCCATCAGCGCGTTGAACTGTTCGATCCAGGGCAACAGCTCTTCGGCCGGGTCGGCCAGCCGCAAACGCTGCTGCAACTGGCCCGGCGACATGGCGCGGGTCTGCGCAGCCAGCTCGTGCAAGGGTCGCAGCTGACTCTTCACATGCCAGCGCACACCCAGCGCAACCAGCCCGCCGGCAGCCAGCGTCAAGGCCACCAGGATCAACGCCCAGCGTTGGCCCATGGCAGCGTCTGCCGCGTAATCCACCGTGTAGCGCGCCTTTAACTGACCGCCGGGCAACATGGCGGCAGGCACGGAGAAGTCGCCTGTGCGCCGGTGGTCGGAAAAGTGGTCGGTGGCCGCTTCGGCGTCGGCGTACAGCAAGCGGCCATCCGCGGCCCACACCTGCAGCCGGCTGCCGGCGCGCATCGGCGCGTCGGAGCGCAGGCGCGCCAGCACCCCGGCTTCACCGCCCGTGCGGGCTTCCTGCTCCAGCACCTGGGCCATCAGCGCGCAGCGCGTCTGCATGTCCTGCTCGTTGCGCTGTTTCAGCAGCATCGCCACCGACAGCCACAGGCCGGCGAACAGCGCACCCATCACCACCATCGTGAACAGCGCCAGCTTGCGCGACAGCCGCCGACTGATGGAGTGGGTGCAAGGATTCTGAAGCGTGCAGGGCAGGTTCATCAGTCGCGCTCCTCGAGCACGTAGCCCATGCCGCGCACGGTGTGCAGCAGCTTGGTTTCGAAGGGATCGTCGAGCTTGGCGCGCAGGCGGCGCACGGCCACTTCGACGACGTTGGTGTCGGAATCGAAGTTCATGTCCCACACCTGCTCGGCCAGCGTCGTGCGCGACAGGATCTGCCCGCGGCGACGCAGCAGCAGCGCCAGCAGGTTGAACTCTTTGGCCGTCAGGTCCAGCCGCTGCTGAGTTCGCACGGCCTTGCGCGCCACCAGGTCGAGCTCCAGGTTGCCCAGGCGCAATTGCGTGGCAGCGTGCACGCTGCCGCCGTTGCCGGCCGGGCCGCGGCGCAGCAGCGCGCCGACGCGCGCCAGCAGCTCGGAAAAGGCAAAGGGTTTGACGAGGTAGTCGTCGGCACCTTGCTCCAGCCCGCGCACGCGGTCTTCAACCTTGTCGCGTGCGGTGAGCATCAGCACCGGTGTGTAGCGGCTTTGCGCCCGCAGCGCCGCCAGCACGCCGTAACCGTCCACACCGGGCAGCATGATGTCCAGCAGCACCAGGTCGTAGTCGCCGCCGGTGGCCAGGTGGCGCCCTTCGATGCCGTCGCGCGCCACGTCCACTACATGCCCGTTTTCACCCAGGCCCTTGTGCAGGTACTGGGCCAGTTTGGCTTCGTCTTCAACAACCAGTATGCGCATCGTGTTCCAGGGCAAAGAGCAATTCGAAACAGGTCGGGATGGTCGCACTTTCGGCCGCCGCCCAGATTACGAATTTGTCATCTGCGTGTTCGGAAGCGGTTGTTTTGGGTTTTCAGAATTCGTTCTGTGGTCGGCGCTGATCCGACCCCTTACGAAGTCAAACCCGATCTCTCAGCCAAACCAACCGAAAGACACACATCATGAAGACGACCCAACTGTTCGCCGCCATCGCCCTGACCATCGCTGCTGCCGCCGGCCCCGTGCTGGCCCAGGAAGCCACCTACGACTACCCGCAAGCGGCGGTGTCGCAAACCACCCGCGCTGCGGTGCTGGCCGACCTGCAGCTGGCACGTGCTGAAGGCACGCTGCAGGTCAACGAAGCGAGCGTCGGCCATGAGACCCGCTTCATGGCACAGCGCAGCCGCGACGCCGTTCGCGACGAAGCCCGCGCCGCGGTGCGCAACGGCCAAACGGCCGCGCTGACGGCCGAGCCCAATGGTTTCAGTGTCGATGCACCGAAGTCTGCGGCAGCGATGGCCGTGGCCGGCAAGTAAGCGGCACAGCCCGCCTGGCGCCCAGCCGGCGCCCAGCGGCCTGGTACCGCTGCGCTACTGCACCCGCTGCCAAAAGGCAGGCTGCAAGCCCCGCCCCGGCGGGGCTTGCGTCGTCAAGCCCGCGGCGGCTTCGACGACAGGGCCCGCAAGCGGCCGACGATGCCGGTCGGAAAGTGGTACACCGACAGCACGAACAGCACGCCCAGCCACAGCAACCAGCGGTCAGGCGACACGATTTGCGACAGCACCGGCACGCCCTCGAGTGCGGTGGCGCCCAACTTCAGCAGGTCTTGCAGGTAGTTTTGCGCCAGCACGAACACCGCAGCGCCCACCACCGCGCCATACATCGTGCCCATGCCGCCTATGACGACGATGAGCAGGATGTCGAGCATGATCTCGAACGACAGCGTGGTGTCAGGCCCCACATAGCGCAACCACAGCGCGAGCAAGCAACCGGCCAACGTGGCGAAGGCCGCTGACAGCACGTTGCTCCAGGTGCGGTAGACGACGGTGCGAAAGCCGATGGCTTCAGCGCGAAAGTCGTTTTCGCGGATGGCCTGCAGCACGCGGCCGAACGGTGAGTTGACGATACGCAGCAGCGCCAGGAACAGCACCAGCACGGCTGCGAACAGCAGGTAGTAGGTCAGCACCTTGCCGTCCACCGCCACACCCAGCACCGGCTGCTCGAACAGCGTGAAGGATGGACTGAGCCACTCGGGTGCCTTGAAGCTGAGGCCGTCTTCACCGCCGGTGAAGTCGGACAGCTGCGAGGCCAGGGTCTGGAACGCGGTGGCCACTGCGAGCGTGATCATGGCGTAGAAGATGGCGCGCACCCGCAGGCTGAAGAGGCCGATCAACAGCGACAGCAGCAACGACACGGCGAGCGCCAGCACGGTGCCCAGCAGCACCGCACCCCAACCCGGGCCCAGGCGCGTGCTGGCAATGGCCACGCCGTAGGCCCCGATGCCGAAGAACATGGTGTGCGCGAAGCTGACGATGCCGGTGTAACCCAGCAGCAGGTCGAAGCTGGCCACCAGCAGCACGAACACCAGCATCTTGGCAGCCACCGACAGGGCCTTGGCGCCGGGGAAGATGAACGGCGCCAGCGCCAGGCCAAGCACGATGAGCAACAGCGCCACGCTCAGCCAGCGGCTACGGGGCAGGTCATGCGACAAGAGGCGGGAGAAAACGCCTCCTTCCGCCGGCGGGGAGGTCGATGCAGTGCCGATGGGGTCACGTGTCATGGTGCGGTGGTTTCGCCAGCATTCACCCTCACCCCTGCCCTCTCCCTGGCAGGGAGAGGGAGAGGGAGCAAGGCCGCGGTTGCATTCACCCTC
>JBBQMM010000144.1:0-9628 GCA_038328935.1 Burkholderiales bacterium | reverse complement strand
GCAGTTCTTCCACGCGCAGCTTGATCTTGCCCAGGGGCACCTTCATCTCGGCCGCCATGATGCGCTGGTTGGCATCGTCATGCGGCAAAAATTCGTGCAGCGGTGGGTCGAGCAGGCGAATGGTGACGGGCAGGTCGTGCATTTCACGGAACAGGCCTTCAAAATCGCCGCGCTGTATCGGCAGCAGCTTGGTCAGCGCCTTGCGGCGGCCTGCCTCGTCGTCGGACAGGATCATCTCGCGCACCGCGTTGATGCGATCGCCTTCGAAGAACATGTGCTCGGTGCGGCACAGGCCGATGCCGGTGGCGCCGAAGTTGCGCGCCACCCTGGCCTCATCCGGCGTGTCGGCGTTGGTGCGCACCTCCAGCCGCTTGTATTTGTCGGTCAGCGCCATCAGCCTGCCGAAGTCGCCGCTCAACTCGGCGTCCGTGGTGGCGATCCTGCCGGCGTAGACCTCGCCGGTGGAGCCATCGAGCGAGATCCACTCGCCTTCGGCGTAGGTCTTGTCGCCGATGCCCATGCAACGCGCCTTGTAGTCCGCGTGCACCGCGCCGGCGCCGGACACGCAGCACTTGCCCATGCCGCGCGCCACCACCGCCGCATGCGAAGTCATGCCGCCGCGTGCAGTGAGAATGCCCTTGGCCACGCTCATGCCGCGCAGGTCTTCGGGCGACGTTTCCTGGCGCACCAGGATCACCGCCTTGCCCTGCCGGGACCACTCTTCGGCTTCGTCGGCAAAAAACACCACCTGCCCGGTGGCCGCGCCGGGTGAAGCCGGCAGGCCGCGCGCGATCACCTTGCCGTCCTTCAACGCCTGCGGATCGAAGATCGGGTGCAGCAGGTCGTTCAGGCGGTCGGGCGCCACCCGCAACAGCGCGGTCTTCTCGTCGATCATGCCCTGCTGCAGCATCTCCATCGCAATGCGCACCATCGCCGCGCCGGTGCGTTTGCCGTTGCGCGTCTGCAGCATCCACAGCTTGCCTTGCTGGATCGTGAACTCCATGTCCTGCATGTCCTTGAAGTGGTTTTCCAGCGTGGTTTCGGCGTGCAGCAGCTGGCGGTAGATGTCGGGCATCAGCTCTTCCAGCGACGGGTACTTGCTGCGCCGCTCGTCCTCGCTCACCAGCGCCAGCTGCGCCCAGCGCTGCGAGCCCAGCAGCGACACCTGTTGCGGCGTGCGGATGCCGGCCACCACGTCTTCACCCTGCGCATTGACCAGGAATTCGCCATTGAACAGGTCTTCGCCCGTGCCCGCGTCGCGCGAGAAAGCCACACCGGTGGCGCTGCTGTCGCCCAGGTTGCCGAACACCATGGCCTGCACGTTCACCGCCGTGCCCCACGACTGCGGGATCTCGTTGAGCTCGCGGTAGACGCGCGCACGGTCGTTGTTCCAGCTCTCGAACACGGCCACCACCGCGCCCCACAGCTGCTCCCAGGGGTCGGTGGGGAAGTCGCGGCCGATGCGCGCGCGGATCAGGCCCTTGAAGCGCGTCACCAGCTCCTTCAACTCGACCGTGTCGAGCTCGGTGTCGAGCTGCACGCCCTTTTGCTCCTTGACCATGTCGATGATGACTTCGAACGGGTCATGGTCTTCTTTTGACACCGGCTTCAGCCCCATCACCACGTCGCCATACATCTGCACGAAACGGCGATACGAGTCCCAGGCGAAGCGCTCGTTGCCGGCCTTGGCAGCCAGGCCGAGCACGGCCTCGTCGTTCAGACCCAGGTTCAGGATGGTGTCCATCATGCCGGGCATCGATGCGCGCGCGCCCGAGCGCACCGACAACAGCAGCGGGTCGGCCGCGTTGCCGAATTTCTTGCCCATCTCGGCCTCGACAAAAGCCACGCCCGCCAGCACTTCGGCCTCGATCAGCTTGAGCGCGGCGTCCTTGCCGCGTTCGGTGAACACCGTGCAGGCCTCGGTGCTGATCGTGAAGCCCGAGGGCACGGTAATGCCCAGGCGGCACATCTCAGCCAGATTCGCACCTTTGCCGCCGAGCAGGTTCTTCATCGCCGCCGCGCCTTCGGTTTGCTGGCTGCCAAAGCGGTAGACAAATTTCGTGGGTGTGCTCATGGGTTGCCCTGTAAGAGTTGGATGTTGATCGGGGATGTTGATCGGAAGGGTGGTGGGTGCTTGAAGGATGCAGGGCGCAGGGTGCAGGGTGCAGGTAGGCCCGGGTGGCGCCGCCTGAAGCCAGCCCCGCGGCGCTTCAGGCGCCGCCCAGCATGTCGGGCGTGATCAGGCAGATGCCGCGCTCGGTGACATGAAAGCGCGCACGGTCCAGCGCCGCGTCGACACCGGCGCTGAAGCCATCGGGCAGCACGCAGCGCTTGTCGACGATCGTGCGCCGCAGCACCACGTTGCGCCCGATGGAGACATCGGGCAGCACCACCGAGTCCTCCACCAGGCTGCCATCGGCGACCCTCACGCCGCTGAAAAGGATTGATCGGCGCACCAGACCGCCACTGACGATGCAGCCGCCGGAGACCAGGGAGTCGATCGCCGTGCCGCGTCGGCCGGTGTCGTCGAAGACGAACTTCGCCGGTGGGCGGGTGGACTGCCGACCCAGCACAGGCCAAGACTCGTCGTACAGATTGAGTTCGGGCACGACGCGCGTGAGGTCCAGATTGGCCTCCCAGTAGGCGTCCAGCGTGCCCACGTCGCGCCAGTACGGGCGGTTGCCCACCACGTTGACGCAGCTGTCCTCAAAACGGTGCGCATAGACGCGTGCCGACCCCAGCACGGCAGGAATGATGTCGCGGCCGAAGTCGTGGCTCGACTCGGGGTCGCTTGCATCGCGCTCCAGCAGGTCCAGCAAAAAGGCCGTGTCGAAGGCGTAGATGCCCATGCTGGCCAGCGCCAGGCCGGGCTTTGAAGGCATCGGCGTCGGGCGCGCCGGTTTTTCCTCGAAGGCCACGACGCGCTGCTCCGCATCGACCGCCATGACGCCGAAGTCGCTGGCATCCGTGATCGGAACTTCCAGGCAGGCCACGGTCAGTTCAGCGCCACGCGCCACGTGCTCGGCCAGCATCGCCGAGTAATCCATCTTGTAGATATGGTCGCCGGCCAGCACCACCACATGGTCCGGCCGCGCCTCGCGCACCAGACTCAGGTTCTGGAAGACCGCGTTGGCCGTGCCGCTGTACCAGCCTTCGCCCATCTGCTGCTGCGCCGGCACGATGTCGACAAATTCGCCCAGGCTGGCTTCGAGAAAACCCCAGCTGCGCTCGACATGGCGGATCAGCGTCTGCGCCTTGTACTGCGTCAGCACGCCGATGCGCCGCAGGCCCGAGTTGACGCAGTTGCCGAGTGTGAAATCGATGATGCGCATGGTGCCGGCAAAGTGCACCGCCGGCTTGGCGCGATAGTCGGTCAGCTGCCGCAAGCGGCTGCCCCGGCCGCCGGCCAGCACCAAGGTGTACGTGTTGCGCGTCAATTCGCGCCTGGAGTCGGTGCTCATGCAGTCTGCTGTCCTGAGTCGTCGAATGCCGGGTTGGATCGGTACTGACTGTGCCCAGAGGCAAGGCCGCCAACCCTGATCCAGATCAAGTGGCGCGCGGCCAGTCTGCTTAGAGTCGCCTGGGTGCGCAGCAGGGGGCATGGGACGCGTTGCGTTTTGCAAAGCATGAAGACGAGAACGGGCGCGTCGCAACAACCGGGGGTCCCGGGCGGGGGAAGCGGGTTTGGCTGGACATCGATTGAAGCGGGGGCTTGATCTGCCGCTGGCGGGCGAGCCGGAACAGGTGGTGCACAACGCGCGGGCCGCCACCCGCGTGGCCGTGCTGGCTGACGACGTCGTCGGCTTGAAGCCGACCTTCCACGTCGCCCCGGGTGACGCTGTGCGCCGCGGCCAGTTGCTGTTCGAAGACAAGTCCACCCCCGGCGTGCGCCACACCGCGCCTGCGGCTGGCACCGTGCGGGCCATCAACCGCGGTGAGCGGCGCGCCTTTCAGTCGCTGGTGATCGAGGTCGGCAACGAAGACATGCCCGATGCCCAGCTGGCCTTCGGCAGCTACAGCGGTGGCGCACCGCAGACGCTGGATGCCGGCGCGGTGCGTGCGCTGCTGCTCGAGTCGGGGCTGTGGACGGCCTTGCGCACCCGGCCCTACTCGCGGGTGCCCGCACCCGACAGCAGCCCGCACGCCCTGTTCATCACCGCCATCGACACGCGGCCGCATTCAGCGGCAGAAGCCGTGGTGCTGGCCGGGCGCGGGGCCGACTTCACGGCCGGCGTGACCTGCCTGTCGCGCCTGTGCGCCGGCACCACCTACGTGTGCGTGCCACCGGGCCTGGGGCCGCAACTGCCAGCGCTGCAGTCACTGTCGTCACTGCCCCAGGTGCGCACCGAGGTCTTCGAAGGCCCGCACCCCGCGGGCAACGTCGGCACGCATATTCACTTGCTCTGCCCGGTGGACCTGGGGCGCACGGTCTGGCACATCAACTACCAGGACGTGGCCGCTGTCGGGCACCTGTTCCGCACCGGCCGGCTCGAAGTCTCGCGCGTGATCGCCCTGGCCGGCCCCAGTGTGCTGCGCCCACGCCTGCTGCGCACCCGGATGGGCGCCAGCATCGACGCACTGGCGCAGGGCGAGACAGCGCCCGGTGTGCAGCGCCTGGTGTCCGGCTCGGTGCTGGACGGGCGCACCGCCAGCGGCGAGGTGCACGGCTACCTGGGCCGCTACCACCTGCAGGTCACTGCGCTGGCCGAAGCGGTGGAACGCGAACTCTTCGGCTGGATCATGCCCGGCTTCGACAAGTTCTCGCTCTGGGGCGTGGTGGCCGGCGCCTTCACCGGCAAGCGCCTGGCGCTGAACACCACCACCAATGGCGGCAGCCGCGCGATGGTGCCCATAGGCTCGTTCGAGCGCGTGATGCCGATGGACCTGATGCCCACCTTCTTGCTGCGCGCGCTGCTGATGAACAACGACGAACGCGCCGAGGCGCTGGGTGCACTGGAGCTGGATGAAGAAGACCTGGCGTTGTGCACCTTCGTGTGCCCGGGCAAGGCCGAGTACGGGCCGCTGCTGCGCGCAGCGCTCACGCGCATCCGCAAAGAAGCCGCCTGATGAGCCTGTTGCGCCGCCTGCTCGACCGCGTGGGCAAGCCCTTCCATCCCGGGGGCAGGCTGGAGCGCTTGTTCCCACTGTACGAGGCTGCCGACACCTTCTTCTACTCACCCGCCAAGACCACCACCACCGGCGCGCATGTGCGCGACGCGATGGACCTGAAGCGCATGATGATCGTCGTCGTCATCGCTGCGTTTCCGTGCGTGTTCATGGCCATGTTCAACACCGGCCTGCAGGCCAACCTGGCGCTGGACCCGGCCAAGGTGGGCCTGCTCACGGGTTGGCGCCACGACATCATCGCGCTGCTCGGCGTGGGCTATTCGCCGCAAAGCCTGGCCGCCAACCTGTTGCACGGCGCGCTGTATTTCATGCCGCTGTACGTGGTGACCATGGTCGTGGGCCTGGGCATCGAGGTGGCCTTCGCGGTGATCCGCAAGCTCGAGGTCAACGAAGGCTTCTTCGTCACCGGCATCCTGTTTCCGCTCATCTGCCCGCCCGACACACCGCTGTGGCAGGCCGCGCTGGCGGTGGCTTTTGCAGTGGTGCTGGCCAAGGAAGTGTTCGGTGGCACGGGCATGAACTTCATGAATCCGGCACTGGTCGCGCGCGCCTTCCTGTTCTTTGCCTACCCGGCAGGCATGTCGGGCGACAAGGTCTGGACCGCCCTGCCACCGGCGGCCGCGCACGACGGCTACTCGGGCGCCACGCTGCTGTCGCAACTGCGCCAGATGAGCACCCCCTTCGACGGCCTGGATCTGAATTTCTGGAACGCGCTGGTGGGGCTGGAGCCGGGTTCGATGGGCGAAACCTCCTTTGTCGCCTGCGCGCTGGGCGCAGTGATACTCATTGCCACCGGCGTCGGTTCCTGGCGCCTGATGCTCGCCACCACCGTGGGCACCATCGCCATGGCCAGCCTGCTCAACAGCATCGGCTCGGAGACCAACCCCTACATGGCCGTGCCCTTCTGGTGGCACATGGTGGCCGGTGGCTGGGCCTTTGCCGCCGTCTTCATGGTCACAGACCCGGTGACGGCGCCGTTTTCGAACGGCGGCCGCTGGGCTTACGGCCTGCTGATCGGCGCGTTGATCGTGCTGATCCGGGTTTTCAATCCGGCCTACCCGGAATCGGTGATGCTGGTGATCCTGTTCATGAACGTGGCGGCGCCATTCATCGACCACGTTGCCGTGCAGACCAACATGCGCAGGAGGGCCCGCCACCGTGCCCAGACGTGATTCCACCCGCTACACGCTGCTCTTCGCCACCGGTGTGAGCGTGGTCTGCGCGCTGCTGGTGTCCACCGCCGCGGTGGGCCTGCGCGAGCGGCAGGACACCAACGCGCTGCTGTACAAGCAGAAGAACGTGCTGCTGGCCGCCAGCCTGGCCAAACCCGGCCAGGACCTCAGTGCCGCCGAGGTGCTGTCGGTCTTCGACCAGCGCATCCAGGTGCGCGCCATCGAGCTGAAAACCGGGCAGCTGGTGCCCGAGAACCAGTTCGACGCCAGGAGCTACGACCAGCGCAAGGCGCGCAACGACCCCGCTCAGTCGCGCGCCGCACCCGCCAACAGCGCCCAGGTGACCCGCCTGCCCACCTACGGCATCGTGTACCACGTCAAGGGCGCCGACGGCGGCATCGAACAGATCGTGTTGCCCGTCGAGGGCATGGCGATGTGGGGCACGGTCTACGGCTTCCTGGCGCTGGACCGCGACGCCAACACCGTGCGCGGGCTGACCTTCTACGAGCAGAAGGAAACCCCGGGCCTCGGCGGCGAGATCTCCAACCCCGAGTGGCAGGCGCTGTGGGTGGGCCGCAAGGCCTATGACGCCAACTGGGCGCCGCAGCTGTCGGTGATCAAGGGCCAGGCCGGCCCGCCCGACAAGGACCCGCACCATATCGACGGCCTGTCCGGCGCCACCATCACCAGCAACGGCATCACCCGCCTGATGAACTTCTGGTTGTCGGCCGACGGCTACGCACCTTACCTGCAGACGCTGCGCAGCGCCCAACCATCATGACCACCAACCCTGCACTGTTCGGCAAGAAAGAGCAGCAGGCGCTGTTCAGCCCCGTGATCAGCGCCAACCCCATCGCCGTGCAGGTGCTGGGCATCTGCTCGGCGCTGGCCGTCACCACCCGCATGGACAAGGCGCTGGTGATGGGCATCGGCGTCACGCTGGTCGCCGCGCTGGCCAACCTGGCGGTCAGCCTGATACGCAACCACACGCCCAGCAGCATCCGCATCATCGTGCAACTGGCCATCATCGCGTCGCTGGTGATCGTGGTCGACCAGGTGCTCAAGGCCTATCTCTACGAGCTGTCACTTGAACTGTCGGTGTTCGTCGGACTGATCATCACCAACTGCATCGTGATGGGCCGCGCGGAGGGCTTTGCGATGCAGAACCCGCCGTGGATCAGCTTCCTCGACGGCATCGGCAACGGCTTGGGCTATGCGCTGATCCTGCTGATGGTGGGCTTCGCGCGCGAGCTCATCGGCGCCGGCGCGGTGTTCGGCTACGAGGTGCTGCCGCTGACCAAGAACGGCGGCTGGTACGAACCCAATGGACTGATGCTGCTGGCGCCATCGGGGCTGTTCCTGATCGCGCTGATCATCTGGGGGCTGCGCACCTGGAAGCCCGAGTTGCAGGAAAAAGACTAGCGCGATGGAGCACTACCTCAACATCGCCATCCGCTCCATCTTCCTGGAGAACATGGCGCTGGCCTACTTTCTGGGCATGTGCTCGTTTCTGGCGTGCTCGAAGAAGGTCGAGACCGCCGTCGGGCTGGGCGTGGCGGTGGTCTTCGTGCAGACCCTCACGGTGCCGCTGAACAACCTGATCCTGCGCTACATGCTGACCGAAGGTGCGCTGGGGGGGCTGTCGCCGGCGCTGGCGAAGGTGGACCTGACCTTCCTGGCGTTCATCATCTTCATCGGCACCATCGCTGCCGCGGTGCAGGTGGTGGAAATGGCGGTTGATCGCTTCCTGCCGGGGCTGTACACGACGCTGGGCGTGTTCCTGCCGCTGATTGCGGTGAACTGCGTCATCCTGGGCGGCTCGCTGTTCATGCAGGAGCGCAATTACACGCTCGGCGAGAGCGTGGTCTTCGGCTTCGGCTCGGGTTTCGGCTTCTTCATCGCCATCGTGGGCATCGCCGCGATCCGGGAGAAGCTGAGCTATTCCGACGTGCCCGCCGGCCTGCGCGGCCTGGGCATCACCTTCGTGACCGCAGGGCTGATGTCGGTCGCGTTCATGGTCTTTTCGGGCATCCAGCTCTGAGAGGCTGAGGCCACCGCAATGAACGAAATCATCTCCGGCGTCACCATGTTCACGCTCGTCGTGCTGGCCCTGGTGCTGCTGCTGCTGGGCGCGCGGCGCAAGCTCGTGCAGTCGGGCGACGTCACGATCCAGATCAACGGCGACCCCAAGCTGGCACTGAAGGTGCCTGCGGGCAACACGCTGTTGGGCACGCTGTCTGAAAAGAAAATCTTCATCCCATCGGCTTGCGGCGGTAAAGGTGCCTGCGGCGTGTGCGAGGTGGTTGTCAGGTCGGGTGGCGGCACGCTGCTGCCCACTGAGACCGGCTACATCAACCGCGGCGAAGCCAGGCGCGGCTACCGGCTGGCTTGCCAGGTGAAGGTCAAGCGCGACATGGCCATCGAGATACCACCCGAAGTCTTCAACGTGCGCAAGTGGCGCTGCAAGGTCGTCAGCAACCACAACGTCGCCACCTTCATCAAGGAGCTGAAGCTGGCGCTGCCTGCCGGTGAAGAAGTGCCGTTTCGCGCCGGTGGCTACATGCAGCTGGAATGCCCGCCGCACCGCATCGACTTCAAGACCTTCGACATCGAGCCGCCGTACCGCGAAGACTGGGACAAGTTCGACCTCTGGCGCTTCAAGTCGGTGCTGGCCGAACCCATCGAACGCGCCTATTCGATGGCCAACTTCCCGCTTGAAAAAGGCGAACTGCTGTTCACCATCCGCATCGCGTTCCCGCCCGGCTACAAGCCGGACATCCCACCGGGCATCATGAGTTCGTATATCTTCAACCTGAAGCCCGGCGACGAGCTCACGGTGTCGGGGCCGTTTGGCGAGTTCTTTGCGCGCGACACCCACAAGGAGATGTGTTTCATCGGCGGTGGCGCCGGCATGGCGCCCATGCGGTCGCACATCTTCGACCAGCTCAAACGCCTGCAGAGCCCGCGCAAGATGACGTTCTGGTACGGCGCACGCAGCCTGAAGGAAGCCTTCTACGTGGACGAGTTCGAAGCCCTGGCCGCCGCCAACCCCAACTTCAGCTGGCACCTGGCCTTGTCAGAACCCCTGCCCGAAGACCACTGGACCGGCGCCACCGGCTTCATCCACAACGTGCTTCGCGATCAGTATCTGAACCAGCACCGGGCACCCGAAGACATCGAGTACTACATGTGCGGCCCGGGCGTGATGAACAAGGCCGTCATCGACATGCTGCTGTCGCTGGGAGTGGACCGCGAAAACATCCTGCTCGACGACTTCGGTTGACACGCACGCTGCAACCGCCCACCCAGGGACCCGACACATGACACCC
>JBBQMM010000143.1:0-9650 GCA_038328935.1 Burkholderiales bacterium | reverse complement strand
AGCGTCAGCGACGGCGTGGCGCCACCCATCACCGGCACCAAGGCCTTCACCGGCGTGCCGGTGAACGACGCCCCCTCCGCCAGCAACCTGAGCGCGGCCCAGACCTACACCGAAGACCTGCCGCTGAACCTGACCGATATCGTGGTCGGCGACATCGACAGTGCCAACATCACCGCCACCTTGACACTGTCGAACCTCGCGGCCGGCAGCCTGAGCACCGGCACTGCCGGCGCCGTCACCTCCACCTTCAACGCCGGCAGCGGCGCGTGGAGTGCCAGTGGCGCGCTGGCCGATGTGAACGCCTTGCTGGCCGGCCTGGTGTTCACGCCTGCAGCCGACTTCGACGCGGCGTTCAGCATCGCCACCAGCGTCAGCGACGGCGTGGCCGTACCCATCACCGGCAGCAAGACCTTCACCGGCGTGCCGCTGAACGACGCCCCCACCGCCAGCAACCTGAGCGCAGCCGAAACCTACACCGAAGACGTGCCGCTGAACCTGACCGACATCGTCGTCAGCGACGTCGACAGCAGCAGCGGCAGCGTGACGCTGACGCTATCTGACCCGTCGGTGGGACTGCTGGGCACTGGCAGCTCGGGCGCGGTCAGCTCCAGCTACAACCCGGCCACTGGCGTGTGGACGGCCAGCGGCGCCTGGGCCGACATCAACGTGCTGCTGGCGGCCCTGAGCTTCACGCCGACCCCCGACTTCAATGGCGCCTTCAGCATCGCCACCCGTGTCAGCGACGGCGTGGCGGCACCGGTTGCGGGCAGCAAGCTGTTCACGGGCCTGCCCGTCAACGACGCGCCGACAGCCACCGGCCTGAACACGGCCCAAACCTACACCGAAGACACGCCGCTCGACCTGAGCCCCATCGTCGCCAGCGACCGGGACAGCAGCTCTGGCAGCGCGATGCTGGTGCTGTCCAACCTCGACGCGGGCACCCTCAGCACGGCCAGCGCGGGCGCGTCCACGTCCACCTTCGACGCCGCCACGGGCGTGTGGTCGGCCAGCGGCACCTGGGCAGACTTGAACGCGCTGCTGGCGCAAGTGCGCTTCGTATCGGCGCCGGATTTCAACGGCAGCTTCAGCGTCGCCACCAGCGTCAGCGACGACCTTCTGGCCGTGGTGACGGGCAGCAAGGCCTTCAGCGGCGTGGCCGTGAACGATGCACCGGTGGCCAGCGGCTTGAACAGCCCCCAGACCTACACCGAAGACACGCCGCTGGATCTGGCCGACATCGTGGTGAGCGACGTGGACAGCGGCAACGTGACCGTCACGCTGGTGCTGTCGGACGTGAGCGCCGGCCGCTTCAGCACCGGCGCTGTCGGAACGGTGAACGCCCTCTACGACGCCGCCACCGGCACCTGGACCGCCAGCGGTGCACTGGCCGACGTGAACACCTTGCTCGCCGGCCTGCGCTTCACGCCCGCGCTCGACTTCAACGGCAGCTTCAGCGTCGCCACGCAGGTAAGCGACGGCGTGGCCGCCCCCATCACCGGCTCGCAGCGGTTCACGGGCGTGGCTGTGAACGACCCGCCGCTGCTGGCCATGAATGCCGGGCTGCTGGTGGCCGAGGGCAGCACCACCACCTTGAGCGCCGCGCGTCTGGCTGCGAGCGACGTCGACAACAGCGCTGCCGAACTGGTCTACACCTTGACCGCAGCGCCCGCCCACGGCTGGGTGTTGCGCGCCGGGGCGGCGCTGGCGCCGGGTGGGTCTTTCACCCAGGCCGACCTGGACGCGGGCCGCGTGGCCTACCAGCACGATGCCAGCGAGACCACGAGCGACGCCTTCAGCTTCACGCTGGACGACGGGCAGGCCGTGGCGGCCAGCGCGCAACTGCTGATAGCCGTGACGCCGGTGAACGACGAGATCCCGCGCGTCACCAGCCCGCTGGCCGGTGCGGTGGTGCCCGTGGCCGAGAACACGCGCACGGTGGCCACCGTGACCGCCAGCGACGCCGACCTGCCGGCGCAGACGCTGCGGTTCCAGCTCTCCGGTGGCGCCGACGCCGCTTTCTTCAGCATCGACGCCAACACCGGCGAGCTGCAGTTCATAGCCGCGCCCGACTACGAAAAGCCCTTGGACGCCGACGCCGACAACCTCTACCAGTTCAATGTGCGCGTCGACGACGGCGAACTGTCCAGCCTGCAAAGCATCACGGTGGCGGTGACACCCGTGAACGACAACGCGCCCCAGATCATCAGCAGCAGCGGGGGGGCCACGGGCGGCGCAGCGGTGCAGGAAGGCCGTGTGACCGTCGTCACCGTGGCGGCTGTCGACGCCGACCAGCCCAAGCAGGCGCTGGCCTACAGCATCGCAGGCGGCGTGGATGCGGCACTGTTCGGCATCGACCCCGCCAGCGGCGCGCTGCGCTTCGTGAACGCGCCGATGGCCGGCGACCCGCGCGACAGCAACCGTGACAACCTCTATGAAGTGGTGGTGCAGGCCAGCGATGGCAGCTTCACCGTGCAGCAGGCGCTGCGGGTGCAGGTGCGTGCGGCGCTGGCTCCGGGCCAGCCCAGCACGCCGCCTTCCAACGAAACACCGCTTGCGCCAGCTCCTTACGCCGGCAGCAAAGCGCCGGCCGAGGGGGCAGCCGCTCCGCCGCTGGTGTGGCAAGACCTGCCGCCTGCCAGCACGCAGGAGGCTGAAGAGGCTGTGTCGTGGGCGCTTGCCAGGCAAGGCCGTCGCACGTCGGTGCTGCGCATGGCTGACGGCGCAGGCTCGCGCAACGCCGACGAGGTGGAGCCGGCCACAGGGGCCCAACAACTGGCAGCAGCAGCCGCTGATGCGGCCAACGCCGTCGAGGCCTGGCTGCCCGGCCCTGACACGCAGAGCCTGGAAGCCGCGCTGGGCCTGCCCAGCATGGACCCCGAAATGCTGCAAGTGCGACCCGGCGGCCTCTCGCTGGCTGCGCTGGCCGCGCAGGCGGCGGCGCGCAGTTCCACGGCCGTGCCGGGGCAGTTGTCGCCTTCCTTGCCGATGGGCGATGAAGGCCGCGCTGACGGTGACAGCGACTCCATGGTCGAGGCGCTGGCAACGCCCGTGGTGGCCGGAGGCCTGGCCTTTTCAGCCACGCTGCTGATATGGGCCACGCGCGCAGGTGGCCTGATGGCCGCCATGATGGCCTCGGCGCCGGCGTGGCGTGCGCTGGATCCGCTGCCGATCCTGGAGCGCAGCAACAAGCCCGATGACGATGAGCTGACAGATGACTTTCCTGCCTTGACAGGCGCCGAGCCGTCAGCAACGCCACCGAACCGCGAAGGCGACGCTGCCGCCGGTGGTGCGCCACCAGCCCCTGGGCCCTGGCCCGGCACCCAGCGCGAGCTGATCGAGCCGCTGGAGATGCTGCGATGAAACTGAGCGCGATTCCGCGCATGACCATGGGCCTGGTCTCGCTGGCGGTGATGCTGCTGCTGGCGGCCGACCTGCTGCTGGGTCTGTTCCCGAGCGAAGCCACGGCGCGCAAGGAGCTCAACGCACGCCTGGCCCATGGCCTGGCCACGCAGGTGGCGGCGCTGCTGCAGCGCCGCGACTGGTCGGCGGTGGAGCAGACGCTGCGCGCGGTGCATGCCGGCAGTGAAGACATCGCCAGCCTGGGGCTGCGGCGCGCCGACGGCCGGCTGCTGGCGCGCTCCGGCCCCCATCCCGAGCAGTGGCAGGGAGGCGCGTCTGCATGGGCGCTGGATGTCACGGTGCCGCTGCGCGCCGGTGGCCGCGACTGGGGTCAGCTGGAAGTGGCCTACCGCAGTGCCAGCCTCAAAGACCTGCCCGGCTGGCTGCTCAGCGGCCCGGCGCGGCTGGTGCTGCTGTTCATGCTGGGTGCGTCGCTGGCCTACTACCTGTACCTGCGCCGCATGCTCGAACACCTGGACCCGGCAGCCGCCGTGCCCGACCGCGTGCGCAATGCCTTCGACACGCTGATGGAAGGCGTGCTGGTGGTTGACCAGCAGGGGCGCATCCTGCTCGCCAACAAGGCCTTCGAGGCGCTGCGCCCACCGGGCGACGAGCGGCCGCTGGTGGGCCTGCGGGCACAGTCGCTGGACTGGCTGCAGCCGGCCGATGGCGGCACCGACGCCACGCCCTGGCTGACCACGGCGCACCACCGCCAGAGTGCGCGCGGTCTGCGCTTCGTGGTGCGACCGCAGGCCGACGCCGAGCCGCGCGCACACGTGACCTTGAACTGTTCGCCGTTGCTGGATGAACAGGGCGGCATGCGCGGTTGCCTGGTCAGCCTGGGCGACGTCACGGCGCTCGAACTGTCGCACCAGCAGTTGATGGATGTGCTTTCCGATCTGGCCATCTCGAAGAGCCAGCTGCTGGAAAAGAACCAGGCCCTGGAGCAGCTGGCCAACCACGACCCGCTCAGCGGCTGCCTGAACCGCCGCGCCTTCTTTGCGCTGGGGCAAGCCCTTTTCGAGCGCGCGGCCTTTGATGGCTCGCCGCTGGTCTGTGTGATGGCCGACATCGACCACTTCAAACGCATCAACGACACCTGGGGCCATGGCGTGGGCGACCAGGCCATCCAGCGTTTCTCTGCGCTGCTGCGCCAGCAGGTGCGCCCCGGAGACCTGCTGGGGCGCTACGGCGGCGAAGAGTTCTGCCTCGTGTTGCCGGGCGCCGATGTCGAACGCGGCCGCCGTCTGGCCGAGATGTTGCGCAAGTCGGTGGCCGAGAACGAAGGCCAGGGGCTCGACCCCGGCGCCAAGCTGAGCATGAGCGCCAGTTTCGGCGTGGCCGCCATCAACAGCGGCATCAGCGACCTGGCCGCGTTGATCGACCTCGCCGACCGCGCGATGTACGTGGCCAAGAAGTCGGGCCGCAACCGCGTGGTGGTGTACGAGGCCGGGCTGGAAGCGCGCACTGAGCCCGCACCCGACACGGTGCCGGTATTGACCACGATATTGATGGAGGCGTCCGCACCGGGCGCCGACGCTGAGGAAAGCCGATGATCTTTGACCGCGCATGGTCGCGCCTGACAGGCCAGGAGGCACCGGCAACGGCGGGTGTCGAGGCTCCCGCCGGTGTTGCTGCCGGTGTTGCTGCCGGTGTTGCCGCTGGTGTTGCCGCTGTAGCCGCTGTAGCCACCCGGGCCTCCTCGGTCGCTTCCACGGCACCGGCGCCGGGCGCAAGAGCACGACCGCATGCCGTGAAGGCGGCCGCTGCTGCGCACGCTGCCCCGGCGCCAGCCGCCGCACCGCGCAGCCGCATCGCCGTCCTGATGGCCAGCCACGGTGTGGATATGCAGGCCGACGGCGAAAGTGCCCGTATTCGCAGGCTGACCTGCTTCGACAGCCTGACCGGGCTGCCGAACCGGCTGCTGTTTCGCGAGCAGCTCGACCTGGTGCTGCGGCTGGCGCAGCGCAACCGGCACAGCGTGGCGGTGCTGCTGGCCGACGTGGACGACTTTCGTCGTATCAAGCTCAGCCTGGGCCACCAGCGCAGCGACGAACTCGTCAAGGCGCTGGCTCAGCGGCTGCAGCTGGCGTTGCGCAGCTCCGACCTGGTGGTGGCGAGCGCGGTGCTCGACCGCAGCGGCGCCCTGGCACGGCTGGCCGGCACCGAGTTCGCCATCGTGCTCAGCCAGTTGGCCGACCCGCAGGACGCTGCGCGCGTGGCGCTGCGCTTGCGTGAAGCGGCCCGTGCGGCGCTGCAGCTCGGCGGCGCCGAGGTCTTTCCCACCATCAGCATCGGCATCGCCCTCAGCCACAGCGGTGACGCCACGCCTGAAAGCCTGCTGGAGCAAGCCGACCTGGCGCTGGGCGTTGCGCGCGAGCAGGGCCGCGACCGCACCAACTTCTACGACGCGGCGATGGACGCTGCGGCCAGCAGCCGCATCGAGCTGGAAGGAGGCCTTCGCAATGCGCTGGCCGACCGCCAGTTCGAGCTCGAGTTCCAGGCCCGCGTGGACGGGCGCACGGGCGCGGCCAGCTCCAGCGAAGCCTTGCTGCGCTGGCGCCACCCGCAGCGCGGCGTGCTGGCGCCGGGCGCTTTCATCGAGGTGGCCGAGCAGAGCCAGCTCATCGTGCCCATCGGCCACTGGGTGCTCGAAGCGGCCTGCCAGCAAAACAGGGCCTGGCAGGACAGCGGCATCGCCGCCATCCCGGTGGGCGTCAACGTGTCTGCCCACCAGGTGTGCCGGCCCGACTTCGTGCCCAGCGTGGCGCGCGCGCTGGAGCTCAGCGGCCTGGCGCCGCACTGGCTGGAACTGGAGGTCACCGAATCGGCGCTGTTGATGGACACCGCTGGCGCGTTGCGCGCTTTGGGCGCGGTGAAGCAACTGGGCGTGCGCCTGGCCATCGACGACTTCGGCACCGGCTATTCGTCACTCAGCTACCTGCGCGACTTTCCTTTCGACGTGCTGAAGATCGACCGCTCGTTCACGCAGCGGCTGCCGCAGGACGCGCGCACGGCAGCCATCACGCAGGGCATCATCGAACTCAGCCATCGGCTGGGCATGGAAGTGGTGGCCGAAGGTGTGGAAACCGAGGAGCAGCGCCAGGCCTTGCTCAGCTACGGCTGCGTGCAGATGCAGGGTTTCCTGTTCTCGCGGCCAGCGGCACCCCATGCGCTGGCCGATGTGTGGCGGCAGCCGGTGGCGGGGGACCTGGTGCGGCGGCGGGCGTAACGCGCGAGGGTTCCATGGTCCGGGGCGCTGCCCCGCGTCATAAACGGGGTTGCCCGCCAGGCGCAGCCTCAGATCGACACGCTGTGCACCATCGCTGCGACCTGCGCGTTCATGCCCACCGGCACCAGTTCGGTGTCGGGGTGGTCGCGGCGGAAGACGCGAAACATTTCGTCGGCAAAGCCATGGCCGACGTCGGTGATGCCGGCAAAGTCGATCTCGGCAAGGCGGAAACTCGACAGCCGCGCCACCGCCCGTTTGGCGTCGGCCCGCGAGGCCAGCACCTGGGCGCAGCCCAGCAGGTGCATCGGCACGACGGTGCGTTCGAAGCCCATGCTGTCCTGGTTCAGGCTGTGCGCGCGCAGCACCTCGTCCAGCGTGCGTGTGCTGTCCAGCTGCAGCGCCACGTAGATGGAGGTGCCGACTTGCGTGGCATGGCGGCCGCGGTGCCATTGCAGGCGCTCCCAGGCCCGGCGCTGAAAGGCCTGTGCGTTGGCGTGGATGTCGAACACGTCGGCCAGCTGCGAGGTAAAGAACAGGCCGTGCCCGCTGTGCTGGCGCGGTGCGCTGGTGAGCTTGCCCTTGCACAGTTCCAGCAGCGCCAGTTGGGGGTCGGGGATGTCGAACTTCTTCGCAATGCGCTCGAACAGGCCGCAGCCGTCGTCGGAGACGAGCAACTGCACCTGCAGCGGTGTTTGCCGCATCGACACCGTGACAGCGGTGCCGCCGCTGTGGTCGACGGCGTTGTTCAGCAGTTCGGTGAAGGCGTGTTGCGCCATGCGCGCGATTTGGCGCGGCAGCTCGAAGCAGGGCGCAAAGTCACGCCGCCAGGGCATGTCTTCGTGCAGGCCCTTGAGTTCGTAGCGCTTTACCACCTGGCGCAACGCGCCGGGTACGAAGCGCCGTTCGTCGCCCAGGTCGGTGGTCGTCAGCCATTGCAGGTCCACCAGTTGCTGCAGCACGGTGTCGGCGCGCCGTGCGCTGATGTCCAGGCAGCTGGCCAGGTACTGCGGCAGGTCATCGCCATGCTGCACCGCGGCCTCGGTGATCCAGCGGGTCAGCGTCGCGATCTCGATCGGGGCGGCTGTTGGGGCGGGGGTCGGTGCGGTGGTTGGCGGCATGGGTGCACAGGCCTTCGATGGGTTGATGGCGTTCGAGGGTGGCGGCAGGGTGCATCGGCAGGGTGCATCGGCGGCCCGTCTCGGCGACCTCTCGGCCGGCCCAGTGTGCGTGCCGAACGGGCGGACCTGAGCCGGAAAAGCGGCGCATTGCACAGCCATCTTCAAATGGCGGCGTTGGTGGCCTGGGGCAACCGCGGGGTGGCGGCCTAAAATGGGCGGAGTTACGGTGCGGTTACAGCGCATGCAGTTACGCTGCGGTTACAGCCGGCGTTGTTGTTCGGTGCCTCCACCAGCCCTTGAATCCCCACAGCCCCCAACCGGAGCCCTCCCATGCCACTCGTCTCGATGCGCCAGTTGCTCGACCATGCCGCGGAAAACGGCTATGGCATCCCCGCCTTCAACGTCAACAACCTGGAACAGGTGCAGGCCGTGATGACGGCGGCTGCCGAGGTGGGCGCCCCGGTGATCCTGCAGGCCAGCGCCGGTGCGCGCAAATACGCGGGTGAACTCTTCATCAAGCACCTGGTGCAGGCGGCCATCGAGACCTGGCCCCAGGTGCCGCTGGTGATGCACCAGGACCACGGCCAAAGTCCCGAGGTGTGTCGTGGCGCCATCAACCTGGGCTTCAGCTCGGTGATGATGGACGGCAGCCTGGAAGGTGATGGCAAGAGCATCGCCAGCTACGACTACAACGTGGACGTGACGCGCAAGGTGGTGGACATGGCGCACGCTTTGGGTGTCACGGTCGAAGGTGAGCTGGGTTGCCTGGGCAGCCTGGAGACCATGCGAGGCGACAAGGAAGACGGCCACGGCACCGACGCCACGATGACGCGCGAACAGCTGTTGACCGACCCCGAGCAGGCGGCCGACTTTGTGAAGCGTACGCAACTGGACGCGCTGGCCATTGCCATCGGCACCAGCCACGGCGCCTACAAGTTCAGCCGCAAGCCCACGGGCGAGACGCTGGCCATCAGCCGCATCAAGGAAATCCACGCCCGAATCCCGAACACGCATCTGGTGATGCACGGCAGTTCCAGCGTGCCGCAGGACCTGCTGGCAACGATCAACCAGTATGGTGGCCAGATGCGCGAAACCTATGGCGTGCCGGTGTCGGAAATCCAGGAAGCCATCAAGTTCGGCGTGCGCAAGATCAACATCGACACCGACATCCGACTCGCCATGACCGCTGCCGTGCGCAAGTTCATGGCCGAGAACCCTGACAAGTTCGACGCCCGCGACTGGCTGAAGCCGGCGCGCGAAGCCGCCAGGCAGATCTGCCGCCAGCGCTATGTGGAATTCGGCTGCGAAGGCCAGGCGCCCAAGATCAAGCCGTTGAGCCTGCACGATGTGGCCGGGCTGTATTCCAAGGGCGCGCTGGCGCAGGTGGTGCAGTAAACAGCGTGCAGCAAGGCTGTGCGTGAAGCGCCCGCAGCGAGCAAGTGCAGCAAGGCGCCGCACCCGCTGACTGCAGCGCGTTGTGCATGAATGGAAAGGGCGGCCCGCGGGCCGCCCTTTCTTTTCAGTTCCGGGCGGGGCGGTCAGCCCATCGTCAGCGCCATCACGCTGTCATCGAAGCGATGGTTCTGCGGCCCGCGCTCGGCAATCTTCACGGCGCCGATGTGGTTGCCCAGTTCGGCGCAGCGCAGCAGCGGCCAGCCGCGTTCCAGGCCGAACAGCAGTGCGGCGCGGAAAGCGTCGCCGCAGCCGGTGGGGTCTTGCACCTGCTTGGCCTTCACGCCGGCCACGGCGGTGCGTTCGCCGTTGTTCCAGAGCTCGCAGCCGTGTTCGGCCAGCGTCACCACCACGCCGTCGATGTTCTCGCGCTCGGAGATGGCCTTCGGGCTTTCACCGCTGCGGTCTTCCAGCATGCGTGCTTCGTAGTCGTTGACCGCCACCCAGCG
>JBBQMM010000142.1:0-9676 GCA_038328935.1 Burkholderiales bacterium | reverse complement strand
GACCACCGCGGGGCGGTGCGGCGCCCGGGGGGGCCGCCCCCGGCGGGGCCGCGGGGGGCGCGGCCCCCGCTCAAGAACTTGGCGCGCGCCCTC
The DNA here is from genome assembly GCA_038328935.1 of Burkholderiales bacterium. GTDB lineage: Bacteria > Pseudomonadota > Gammaproteobacteria > Burkholderiales > Burkholderiaceae_C > Rubrivivax. The sequence goes on along the minus strand of JBBQMM010000142.1, from coordinate 9,583 downwards.
ACCGCCGCGCCCACGCTCGTCAACGGCCGCACCGTGCGCATCGGCAATGCCGCGCAGACGCTGCACCCGGTGGCCGGCCAGGGGCTGAACCTGGGCCTGCGCGATGCCCATGAACTGGTGCGCGCGCTGCGCCGCGCCAGCGACCTCGACACGGGGCTGCGCCACGCCAACTGGGCGCGCGCCGCCGACCGATGGGCGACCATCGCCACCACCGACTTCCTGGCCCGCAGCTTCACCTGGAAACTGCCCGGCGCCGCCACCGCCCGCGGCCTGGGCCTGGCCGCTTTGCAGGTGGCGCCGCCGCTGCAGCGCTGGCTGGCGCGGCGCATGATGTTCGGCAGCCGTTGAGAGCATCCAAGTCCGCTGTCGGCGCCTTGCGTTCGCGGAGGGAAATGTTTTGCCGGCTTGCAGGCCGGCATGCGCACTGCAAGTGAGGGTGAATGCATACGCGACCGCATTGTCGGAGGGCCGGCATGGCACCCTCACCCCAACCCTCTCCCTTGAAGGGAGAGGGAGCAAAAGCCCAGCCGTGTCGCTGGTCTGGTGGGCCTCTTGGTTTGGCCCCCTCTCCCTTTCAGGGAGAGGGCTGGGGGCGAAACGGGGGTTTCGAGTCGCGTGCGGCGAGCCCGCTGAGCGATGCCGGCTTGCAGGCCGGCATGCGCACTGCAAGTGAGGGTGAATGCACACGCGACCGCATTGTTCGGTCCAGCCTGGCCAGCTGCGCAGCGGCTGACCGCCGACCTGCGCGCCGCTCCAGTGCACCAGTTCAGAGTGCGGCCGGCCGCAAAAACAACTACGTCGCAGGCTGCCACTTCGTCCAGGCCGGCTGCACGCACGGTGGCACGGGGGTAGAAGGGCGCGCCATGCGCCAGGTCCATGGCCTCGCCTTCGGCGCGGGCGTTGTCGCGGTCATGCAGCAGCAGCTCGCGCACGGCGCCGGATTGCAACAGTGAAATGGCCACGCTGGTGCCGACGTGGCCCACACCGATCAGGCCGACTCTTGCTGTCATGGGGATCCTCCTGCCCCGCGTGGGGGCGACCTGCTCGGGTTGTCGCGCTGCAGACTAACCCAGGCCGCAGACGCAGCAGGTTCAGCGAAGGGTGCGACGACGGGTGCAATGACGGGTGCAGCCACTGTGCAAGCTACGGACGCAGTGCCCGCACCAAACCCGTATCGGCCTTCACACCCGCGCAGCGCCTACAGCCTGCGGTGCTGCAGCGCCGGCAGTTGCGCGCGCACCTGGTCGATGCGTTCGCGCGCGACATCGGCGATGACGAAGCCCACGCCTTCGGGCAGCACGTCGATGACCTCGCCCCAGGGGTCGATGATCATGCTGTGGCCCCAGGTGCGGCGGCCGTTTTCGTGTTTGCCGCCCTGCGCCGAGGCCAGTACGTAACACTGGTTTTCAATGGCGCGGGCGCGCAGCAGCACCTCCCAGTGCTTTGCGCCCGGGGTGTGGGTGAAGGCGGCGGGCACGCACAGCAGGTCGCAGGGCGGGTTCATCAGCGCCCGGTACAGCTCGGGGAAACGCAGGTCGTAGCAGATGCTCAGGCCCACGCGCAGGGTTTCGTTGCCGACGGCGGCATCGAAGCTCACCGGCTGCGTGCCCGCCTGCAGGGTGCGGCCCTCGTCGTAGCGTTCCTTGCCGTTGTCGAAGCCGAACAGGTGAATCTTGTCGTAGTGCGTGGCTTCGCTGCCATCGGGCGCAAAGACGCAGCAGCGGTTCAGCGCCTGCGTGGCCGTGTGCCGGATCGGCAGCGTGCCGCCCACCAGCCACAGGCCGTGGCGGCGCGCGGTGGCGGCCAGGAAGTGCTGCATCGGCCCCTGGCCCTGCGGCTCGGCCAGCGCCAGCTTGTCGGTGTCGCGCTGGCCCAGGATGCAGAAGTATTCCGGCAACAGCACCAGTTGGGCGCCGGCGGCTGCTGCCTGCCCCACCGCATGCGCTGCGGCTTCGGCGTTGCGGGCCCAGTCGGGAGTGGAAACCATTTGTACGGCGGCGATCTTCATGGCGCCATTCTGCGCGGGCGCTGCCCGCTCGTCAGGCGGGCCAATCCCGGCGCGGATCCCCGGCCAGATGCCCGGCCAGATGCCCGGCCAGATCCCAGGCCAATCCCCGGCCACTCCCCGGCCACTCCCGGGCCACTCCCGGGCAAACCCCAGGCAATTCCCGGACCCGGCGAAAGGTGCGCTTTCACGCTAACCTTCTGTCAGAGGTGCGGGCTCTTCTGGCCACGCCACCCACCACGACACAGGGGTCCGGCCAGGCGCCTGGAGGGCATGTATTTGACGCAACCATCTTCTGCTGCGGCACAGCTCGCTGCGCCTGGGTCTGACGCCGCACTCCAGCCTGTGGCATTGCATGCCGCGGCGTTGCAGACTGCGGCGACATGCGTGCCTGCCGCGCAGGCCGGTTACAGCCGATTCGTGCAGCGCATCCGCCGCCGCTATGCCGCCGAGCGGCCGTTGCTGCCCCCCGGCGTGCCCGACGCCGCCACGCTGCACACGCTGGTGCAGCAACTGCGTGTGCCCGCTGCGTTGCCCGCCGTTGCCGCGGGCCGTGACCTGGCCAGCGCGTTGCGCGTCGCCCGTCAGCTGGTGCTGGAGCGGCTGGCCATGCTGGATGTGGAAGAGGGTGCCAGCCTGGATGCGGTGACCGGCGCGATGACGGTGTTGGCCGAGGTGGCGCTGGACCTGGCGCTGGCGCAAGCCCAGGCCGAAGCCGACGAACGCCACGGCCCGCCGCTGATTGCAACCGGCCCGCACGCCGGCCGGCGCATGGACTTGTGGATCGTCGGCATGGGCAAGCTGGGCGCGCGCGAACTGAATGTGTCGTCGGATATCGATCTCATCTACGTCTACGACGACGACGGCCAGACGGCGGGTGCGCGGCCGGTGTCGCACCACGAATACCTCAGCTATGTGGCCAAGCGGCTGTATGCGCTGATCGGCGACACCACCGACGACGGTTTCGTGTTTCGCGTCGACCTGGCGCTGCGTCCCAACGGCAACTCGGGCCCGCCGGTGGTGAGCCTGGCGATGCTGGAGGAGTACTTTCAGGTGCAGGGCCGTGAGTGGGAGCGCTTTGCCTGGCTGAAGAGCCGCGTGGTGGCGCCGCGTGCGGCCGTGGCGAGCGGCCAGGCGCTGGCGCTGCGTTCGCTCGTCACGCCTTTCGTCTACCGGCGTTATCTGGACTACGGCGTGTTCGAAGGCCTGCGCCAGCTGCACCAGAAGATCCGCGACGAAGCGCAGCGCCGTGCCGCCGGTCGGCCTGATCGCGCCAACGACGTGAAGTTGTCGCGCGGCGGCATCCGTGAGATCGAGTTCACCGTGCAGCTGATGCTGGTGGTGCGGGGCGGCCAGTTTCCGGAGATCCGCACGCGCAGCACGCTGCGCGGCCTGCAGCGTCTGGTGGCGCGCGGTTTGATGAAGGCCGACACGGCGCAGCAGTTGGCCGCAGCCTATGTCTTCCTGCGCCAGGTGGAGCACCGCATCCAGTACCTGGACGACCAGCAGACCCATCTGGTGCCATCGAACGATGCCGACCTGAACTGGATTGCCGCCAGCCTGGGCATGAACTGCAAGCCTGACGCGTGCGAGCTGCTGCAGCACCTGTGCGAGGTGCGCGAACTGGTGGCCGGTGAATTCGACGCCTTGCTCAGCGAAGGCCGCGGCAGCACCGGTGCTGCGCCGGCCGGCAACGGCTGCCGCAGCTGTGGTCCGGCCCCGCTGGCGGTGGACAGCGAAGCACTGCTCGAGTGCCTGCCGGCCGCGCTGGCCCGGCACCTGCGCCGCTGGGTGCAGCAGCCGCGTGTGCAGGCGCTGCGCGACGAGAGCCGCTTGCGCCTGGGCCGGCTGATGCAGAAAACCGCAGTCGCGTTGCAGGAAGAAGTCTGTACCGAAGCCGGTGCGCTGCGTTTCGTCGACTGGGTGGAGCCGCTGCTGCGGCGCGAAAACTATCTGGCCCTGTTGCTGGAACGCCCCGAGGTCCACCGCCGCTTGCTGCGCCTGCTGGGCATGGCGCGCTGGCCCATGCAGTACCTGATGCGCCACCCGGGCGTCATCGACGAACTCGCCGACGAGCGGCTGCTGCACCAGCGCTTCGACGCGGCTGCCTTCACCGAAGAGCTGGAGGACCGGCTGCTGGCACTGCAGCGTGCCGGGCAGGACGACGAAGAGCAGCTGCTCGATACGCTGCGCCACGCGCACCACGCCGAAGTCTTCCGCATCCTGGTGCGCGACGTCGAAGGCGGCATCACGGTGGAGCAGGTGGCTGACGACTTGTCCAGCCTGGCCGACACCATGCTGGGTCTGGTGCTGCGCTGGGCCTGGGCGCGGCTGAAGCAGCGCCACCGCGCCGACCCCGGTGTGGCCGTCATCGCCTATGGCAAGCTCGGCGGCAAGGAGCTGGGCTACGGCAGCGACCTGGACGTGGTCTTCCTCTACGACGACCCGGTGCAACCCGACAGTGAAGCAGCACAGCGCGACCAGGAGGTGTATGCCGCCTTCGTGCGCAAGGTCATCAACTGGCTCACGCTGCGCACCGGCGCCGGCGAGTTGTTCGACATCGACACCGCGCTGCGGCCGAATGGCAATTCAGGTTTGCTGGTGACGAGCATCGGTTCCTTCGAGCGTTACCAGGTCGGGCGTGGTGGCAACACCGCCTGGGCCTGGGAACACCAGGCGCTCACCCGTGCCCGCTTCGTGGCCGGGCCGGCGGCCATGGCGCCGCGTTTCGAGGCCACGCGGCGTGCGGTGTTGACGGCGCAACGCGACCCGGTGGCGCTGCTGCAAGAGGTGCGCACGATGCGTGAAAAGGTGCGTGCCGCTCGGTCGGTGCGCGCTGGCCTGTTCGACGTCAAGCACAGCGCGGGAGGCATGATGGATGTCGAATTCGCCGTCCAGTACCTGGTGCTGTCGCAGGGCCGCACGCATGCGCAGTTGCTGGACAACGCGGGCAACATCGCCTTGCTGCGGCGCGCGCAGTCTGCCGGCCTGCTGCCCGGCACGGTGGGCGACGCCGCTGCCGATGCCTACCGCGAGCTGCGCCGCGCGCAGCACCAGGCGCGACTGGACGAGAAGCCGACGCAATTTGCCCCTGAGCGGTACGCTGGGCAGCAGCGCGCCGTGACGGCGTTGTGGCAGGCGGTGTTCGGTTGACGGCTGAATCCGAAGTAGCGGCTGGCCCGGGCGCGGCGCGCGCGTGGATCGTCTGCGCGGGGGTATTGATGGCCGGCTCGGTGCTGGCCATCGCGCTGCCCGCGGCGGCGCTCGACTGGCAGCCGGCGCAGGCCTTGGCACAACCGTGGCGCGCCGTCACCGCCGCCTGGGTGCACTGGAGCGAGCAGCACCTGGGGGCCAACCTGCTGGCGGCCTTGGTGGTGGGTGCCTATGGCTGGGCGGCCCGCGTGCCGCGTGCGCAGGCGTGGGCCTGGGCGGCGGCCTGGCCACTGACGCACCTGGGCTTGCTGGTCAAGCCCGAGCTGCTTCGTTACGGCGGGCTCTCAGGCGTGCTGCATGCGGGCGTGGCCATCGTCTGCCTGTACCTGCTGGTGCACGCTGCCGGGCTGCGGCGTTGGGTGGGTGCCGGCGTGGCGCTGGGCCTCGTCGTCAAGGTGGCCAGTGAAAAGCCCTGGGGCGCGGCGCTGCAGCGCAGCGAAGACTGGGACATCGCCGTCGCGCCTTTGGCGCATGCCACGGGCGCCGTGGCTGGTCTGTTGTGCGGCGCGCTGGCGCTGCTGTTTTCAAGCCGCGCGCGGGCCAAAAGGGCGCCCTAGCACTCCGGCCCACAAATTTCGAGACATGAAAACGCGCCTTCATCCCGATGCCGTCGTTGCAAATCCTCGCGATATAAAAAAGTATCGCTGTGGTTTGCGCCTAGGCCTCGGGCTGAATCCATCGTTTTCATCATGTTTCAAAACCTGTGGGTCGGAGCACTGGTGAGCGGCAGCGGCCGCAAGGATCACCTCGACACCTTGGCCGTGGCCGTGTTGCTGGGCTGCTGCGCCGTGTGGGGCCTGGCTCAGGTGGCGGCCAAAGTGACGCTGGCCGAAGTGCCGCCGTTGCTGCAGTCGGGCGTGCGATCTCTGGGCGCTGCCGTGCTGCTGGTGCTGTGGTCGCGCTGGCGCGGCTTGTCGCTGGCACGGCCTGACGGCACTGGCGGTGCGGGGCTGTTGGCGGGCGCCTTGTTTGCGCTCGAATTTGCCTGCATGTTCATCGGCCTTCAGTTCACCACCGCATCGCGCATGGTGGTCTTCCTGTACACCGCCCCCTTCGTGGTGGCGCTGGGCATGCCGCTGATCGCGCGCAACGAGCGCCTGACCCTGTGGCAGGGTGTGGGCCTGATGCTGGCTTTCTGTGGCGTGGTGTGGGCCTTTGCCGAAGGTTTTTCCAACCCTGCAGCGGGCCCGCTGCAGTGGCTGGGTGATGCACTGGGCATCGCCGCCGCCGTGCTGTGGGGTCTGACCACGCTGGTCGTGCGGGGCACCCGCCTGGCCGCTGCCGCACCCGAAAAGACGCTGCTCTATCAGCTGGCGATTTCGGCGCTGGCGCTGACGGCCGCCTCGGCGCTGTCTGCCGAGGTCTGGCCGCGGTCGTTGAGCCCCCAGGTGGCGCTGGTGATGCTGTTCCAGGTGGTGGTGGTGACGTCTGCCAGCTACCTGGCGTGGTTCTGGCTGGTGCGCCACTACCCGGCCACCAAGGCCGCCGCCTTCACGCTGCTGACGCCGCTGTTCGGCCTGGTGGCGGGGGTGCTGTTGTTGGGCGAGCCGTTGACGTTGCGCCTGCTCGTGGCGCTGGCGACGGTGTGCGCCGGCATTGCCATCGTCAACCTGGCACCCAGGCCGCGCGCGGGTTGAGCAGGGCTGAAGACGCAAGCATCGGCGTCGCCAGTCAATGACGCAATTCACCAAGTCTGAGCATCGGGGCGCAGCGCTGGCAGCACTCCCGGCTGAGAATCTTGGCCATGAACGATGGGTCCGATGTTCCTTCGATTTGGGCTGGCGCCAAGCCAGGCTTGGTGCATGGCCCAGGCAGCGGCGGAACCAGCACGATGCCCCTGTTGTCCGGCCCTGAGCCACTTCTGATGGACCGCTGGAACGACACCGCCCATGAGGTGGCGGCGGCGGCCGGCGGCGCAGGCCTGCACCACCTGATCGAGGCGCAGGTCGACCGCACGCCGCATGCCGTGGCCGTGGTGCTGGACGCGTGCGAGCTGAGCTACACCGAACTGGACGGACGGGCCAATGCGCTGGCGCACCGGCTGCAGGCCCTGGGGGTCGGGCGCCAGACGATGGTCGGCGTCTTCATCGAGCGCTCTTTCAACATGGTGGTGGCCATGCTGGCCGTCTGGAAGGCAGGCGGCGTCTACCTGCCCCTGGAGCCCGACTTCCCGCTTCAGCGGTTGCACGACACGATTGCCGACAGCGCCGCCGCCGTGATCATCACCACCGCAGCGTTGCGCGACCGGCTGCCGCCGGGCACGCCCCAATTGATCCTGCAGGCGGACGGTGCCGGCAGCTTGCAGCCGCTGAGCACGGCCCGGCCGGCTGCCGTGACAGAAGTAGACGATGCCTGCTACGTCATCTACACGTCGGGCTCCACCGGTGTGCCCAAAGGTGCGGTGTTGCCACACCGCGCCATCTGCAACCACATGGCGTGGATGGTGTCGCATTACCGCCTGCGCGCCGACGACCATGTGCTGCAAAAGACGCCGTTCAGCTTCGACGCGTCGGTGTGGGAGTTTCTGGCGCCCTTGCTCACCGGTGCGCGGCTGGTGATGGCGCGCCCGGGCGGGCACCGGGACATGCCGTACCTGGCGCGCACCATCGCTCGCCACCAGGTGGCGACGCTGCAACTCGTGCCCTCGGTGCTGCAGTTGCTGGTGGACGAGCCCGGCTTCACGGCCTGCACCAGCCTGCGCCGCGTGTATTGCGGTGGAGAAGCGCTGACCACCGCACTCGTGCGGCGCTTCGCGGCCAGGTTACCCGGCGTCGAACTGCACAACCTGTACGGTCCGACCGAGTGCTGCATCGATACCACCTCCCATGCCTGCCGGGCCGACACCGACGACGTGCTGCAGCCGATCGGGCGGCCGATATGGAACATCACACACCATGTGCTGGACGACGAGCAGCAGCCCGTGGCCATCGGTGCGGCGGGCGAGCTTTACATCGGCGGCGCCGGGTTGGCACTGGGCTACCTGAACCGCGAACGGCTCACCGCTGAAAAGTTCGTCACGCTGTCGGTGGGTGATGGGGCGCCGCCGCGCCGCCTGTACCGCACCGGCGACCGTGCACGGCTGTCGCACGGCGGGCTCTACGAGTTCCTGGGCCGCATCGACTTCCAGGTCAAGCTGAATGGCTTTCGAATCGAGTTGGGCGAGATCGAGGCCGTGCTCGAGACCCACCCGCTGGTGCGCCAGGCGGTGGCGGTGTTGCGTGAGGACCTGCCGGGGCACAAGGTGCTGGTGGCTTACGTGATGCCCGCCACCGGAGCCGAGCCGAGCGCGTGCGAGCTGCGTGCGCACATGTCGCTGGTGCTGCCCAGCCACATGCTGCCGGGCTTGTGCGTGGTCTTGCCCAGCCTGCCGTTGACCGGCAACGGCAAGGTTGACCGGGGCGCCCTGCCCAAGCCGGTGCGCCAGGGTTCCACCGCCACACCGACACGGGCGGGCGAAGCGGGCGAAGCGGGCGCAACGGGCGCAGCGGGCTCAGCGGACGCGAGCGAGCGCACGGCCACCGAGGCCCAGTTGGTCGAAATCTGGGCGCAGGTGCTCGCCACGCGAGCGTTCGACATTGACGACGACTACTTCTCGCTCGGCGGCGACTCGCTGGGTTTGATGGAGATCGGTCTGGCGCTGCGGACCCGGCTGCAGGTGCAGCTGGAGCCCGAACGCCTGTTCGAGGCCACCACCGTGCGTGCACAAGCGCACTGGGTCGACGCGGCCCGCCTTGCGCCAGCCGGCACTGCGGCCGAAGCGGATGACCCGGCGGCGGCGGCGCATCCACGGTCGCTGGTCGCCTCGGGGCAGCCCGAAGCGGAGCCGGTGCTGGCGTCGCTGGAGCAACAGGCCTTCTGGCAGGGTGCGCACGCGTTGCGCGCTTGGCCGATGTTCAACACCTCGGAGGTGGTGGGCCTTGGTTTGCCGCTGGATGGGGCGGCGCTGCAGCGCGCGGTGAACGCCGTCGTGGCCCGCCACGGCGTTCTGCGCACTGTGCTGAGTTCGCGTGACGGACGGCTGTGGCAGCGGGTGCTGCCTGCCGCCGATGTGGCCATCGAGCGTCTCGTTTTGGGGGTTTATGGATTGGAAGCTGCCGTGGCGCGCATCGTGCAGCAACCCCTGGATCTGCAACACGGGCCGGTCTCGCGCTGGTTTTTGCTGTCGGCCACCGAAACGGCGCACTGGCTGGTGCTGGTGGTGCACCATGCAATGACTGACGCCCACTCCACCGAGACCCTGGTGCACGACCTGCTTCGCTGCTATGAAGTCGGCCTGCAAGGCCGGGAGCCAGCCGCGGAACTGCCGACGCTGCGCTACGGCGACTACGCCGACTGGCAGCGACGGCGGATGCAGGCCGGCGACTT
>JBBQMM010000141.1:0-9755 GCA_038328935.1 Burkholderiales bacterium | reverse complement strand
TCGAGCGCCTGGTTGATCTGCAGTGCGCACAGCAGCCAGGCTTGGCGCTCGGCGGCGCCGCAGTCGTCAGCCAGCACGAGGCCGTTGTCCTGGTCGGTGGCGATGGTCTGTTCGCAGCGCCCTTCAGAACCGAAGGCCAGCCAGCAGGCGCGGTGCAGGTCCAGGCCGTGGGCCTGAACCTGCAACTGCACCACGCGTTCGGTCAGCACGTCGTTCAGCTGGCTGAGCATCGCGGTCAGCGCACGCGCCGCCAGGCCCTGGGCGAGCAACTGCCCCGCCAGGTGGCGGATCTCGGCCGCTCCTGCCACCAGCGCCTCGATGTCGGGTGCGGCGCGCAGGTTGCTGCTGATCTGCCGCAGCGACAGCCGCTGCAGGGCAAACAGGTCGCGTTCGGAAACGATGCTCACCACGCGCCCCTGCTCGGTCAGCGGCAGATGGCGCACGCCGAAGCGCGCCATCGTCAGCACCGCATCTTGCGCGCTGGCGTTGATATCGAGCGTGCGCACGGGCTGGCTCATCACCTGCGCCATCGGTGTGTGCAGCGAGATCTGGGGCAGCGCCACACGTTCCAGCACGTCGTGCCGGGTCAGGATGCCCAGCGGCCGATCGTCTGCGTCCAGCACCAGCACCGAGCCCACCTTGCGCTGCTGCATCAGCAGCAGGCCTGCGTGCAGCGGCGCGTCGGCAGCGCAGGCCACCGGGCGGATGCGCGGTCGCTGGCTCAGCGGCGCTTCCATCGAGTGTTCGGCCAGGACGCGCGCACCCTGCACGGCCTGCAGCTGCTGCCGCGACAGTTGCAGCAACTGCTGGGTACGCCGCACCAGGAAGTCTGAAAAAGGTGCGCTGCGCGTGGCCAGAGCGCGTGCGAAGTCGGCTTCCACCTCGAGGCAGAAGGTGTCTTCAACGGCTTCGTAATGCGCGGTGACGGCGCGATGGCCGGCCACGGCGGCAGCGGGGAAAAGGTCACCCACTTCGTAAAAGATGCCGCCGGGCGTGAGTTCGGCCGCTCCCCGCGTGCCGGTTATCGCGCCACGGCGGATGAAAAAGAGCCTTGAAGCCTGATTGTCCTGGGGCTGCATCACCGTTTCGCCCGGTGCGTAGTAGCTCAGGCGTGCCGCCTGCACAAAGGCCAGCACATCGGCTGGCGCCATCTGTGCGAAGGGCGTGTGGGGCCTGACTTCATCGGCCAACTGCGCCAGCATCGAGCCCGAGGGGCTGTGCGCGGACAGCGCCGAGGGCCGTGACGGGTGCGGGTCTGATGCCGCAGCCGTCATGATTCAGCGCAGCGTGGCCCGGTCCTGGCCAGGCACTGGAGCGTCGGCATTGGCGGAGGCGTTCTCGGGCTGCGCCATGCCGAACGGCGGCGTGTGCGGCACCGAGCCGGGCAGACCGGGCAGGCCGCCTGGCACGCGCTGGGCCCCGGGGAAGCCGCGTGCTGCCTCGACGGGCGGCGGCAGGCTGAGCGACACCTGCGCTGCACCGCCGCTGGGACCCAACGACGCGCCTCGCAGCGATACCGACTGCAGCACCCGTTCACCATCGACCACCGCCCCGATGCGGTAGGTTCTGGCCGGCTTGCCATCCACCGAAATCAAGGCCAGACCTTCGCGTGCATGCCGGTTGCCGCGGGGGCTGACCACGCCCACCAGCGTCAGGCGTGCATCGGCCACCGGGGCCGCAGCCGCGGTATCAGGCGCAGCCACCGGGTCGGCCCCCAACAGCCGAGTGAGATCGCCCTGCAACGGCTGGTTGGCCTGCACCACGGTAGCGTTGGTGGGCACCGGCTGCGGCTGCGCCCAGAGCTTCAGGCCCCAGAAGACCGCGCTGGCGGCTGCCAGTGCCCAAATGAAAAGTGACCCCAAACGTGCAGACATGCGGCGATTATGATTCAGGCATCCTGCGACGATGGCCGGTTCAAAGTGCCGCAACAGGGCATTTTTCGCTGACTTTCCGTGCCCTGCCTGCCCGAGAATGTGTTCATGAAATCCTTGTCGTTGCAAAGAGCCTCGCGCGGCTTCACGCTGATCGAGTTGCTGGTGGTGCTGGTCATCATCGGCGTGCTGGGGGCCCTGATCGTGCCCAACCTGTTTTCAAGCCTGGACGACGCGCGCGGCACTGCGGCGCGCACCGACATCAACACGATGATCCAGGCGCTCAAGCGCTACAAGCTCGACAACCAGCGCTACCCGAGCTCGGAACAAGGCTTGAACGCGCTCATCCAGAGGCCCACCGCCGCCCCGGCGCCGCCCAACTGGAAACCCTACCTGGACAAGTTGCCGAACGACCCGTGGGGCCGGCCGTACCAATTGCTGAGTCCGGGCGTGCGGGGTGAGATCGATGTCTTCAGCTTCGGCGCCGATGGCCAGGCCGGCGGCGAGGGCAGCAACGCCGATATCGGTTCCTGGCAGTAGGCGCCTACCCTGTCAGTGGCCGTCAACACAGTGTGAACACAGCGTGAACAAGTCGCGCGGCTTCACGATGGTGGAGCTGCTGGTGGTTTTTGCCATCATCGCGCTGGGTGTCAGCCTGGTGGTGCTGGCGCTGCCCGACGGCGAGGCCGCAAAGCTGGAAGAAGAGGGCGCGCGACTGTCTTCGTTGCTGGAGTCGGCGCGGGCCGAGGCGCGTGTGGCTGGCGTGGCGGTGCGGTGGGTGCCGCGGGCCAGCCCGCCCGATGAGGCGCAGGCAAGCGCCGACATGGCGCAGTTCCAGTTTGTCGGCCTGCCGACCCAGCTTCAGATGCCGACCCGCTTTCTGGACGCCCGCACGCAAGCCCAGGTGGTGGGTGGCAACCACTTGCTGCTGGGCCCGGAAGCGATCTTGCCGGCGCAGCGTCTGGTGTTGCGTCTGGGCGAGCGCCGGCTGGAACTGGCCAGCGATGGCCTCGCCCCGTTTGCCGAGCCTGCACCCGAGGGCACCGCAGGCGCTGCCAGTGGGCCGTCGTCATGAAGTGCAAGACCGGTCGCTCGGGCGTGTGCAGGCGGCGTCGCGGCTTCACGCTGCTGGAGGTGATGGTGGCGCTGGCCATCGTCGCGCTGGCGCTGGGTGCGGGGTTGCGCGCAGCCGGTGTGTTGACCGACAACGCCCAGCGCCTGGGCGACGTGATGGCGGCGCAATGGTGTGCCGACAACCAATTGACCGAACTGCGCCTGCGCCGCAGCTTTCCCGGCGTGGGCGACAGCGATTTCGCGTGTGAACAGCTGGGCCGCTCGTATGTCGGCAAGCTGGTCACACGGCCGACGCCGAACCCGGGATTCAGGCGCGTGGATGCCGTGGTCAGCGACGACCAGGGCCGGCCCTTGCTCACGCTGTCGACGGTGCTGGGCCGACCATGAACGCCACCACCCGGCCCGCACAGGGCAGGCGGCGCTGGGGCCGCGGTTTCACGCTGGTGGAGGTGTTGGTGGCGCTGTTTGCGATGGCGCTGCTGGCGGCTTTGTCATGGCAGGGGCTGGACAGCGTGCTGCGGTCGCGCGACGCCAGCCGCGTGGCCGTGGACGATGCGGTGCGCTTGGCCACCGTGCTGACGCAATGGGAGCAGGACCTGCAGGCCTTGCACGACAGCGGCGCCGTGCCGACACTGGACTTCGACGGCCAGACGCTGCGGCTGACCCGGCGCACCGAATCCGGCGTGGCGCTGGTGGCCTGGGCGGTGCGGGGAGGCGTCTGGCAGCGCTGGGTGAGCCCTTCCTACACGCGCAGCAACGACATGCAGGAAGCCTGGCTGCGCAGCCAGCAGTTCCTGGGCAACGAGGCCGGCCAGCTGGTGCTGGCGCGCGCCGCGAGCGAGTGGCAGATCTACTACTACCGCGGCAACGGCTGGAGCAACGCGCAGAGCACGGGCGACCTGCAGGGCACCGATGCGGGGCTGCCCAGTGCAGGCGTGGCGGCGGCTGCAGCGCCTGCGGCTTCATCAGCATCTTCGGCTTCGGCAGTGGAGGGTGGTGCCTCCGCGCCCGCGCCCGCGCCGGCTGCGGCCGCGTCGGCACCGGTGCGCACGTTGGCACCGGTTGAACTCCTGCCTGCTGCAGTGCGGCTGGTGATCACGCTGGACGGCAAGAAGCTCACGCGCGACATCGCGCTCGGGCCCGCGGGATCATGAATCCGGGCCGCTGGGCAGATGCTCGTGCACCGACCTCGTGGTCGATGGGGTCTCCGACCTCGTGGTCGAGGGGTTCTGCGACCCCGTGGTCGAGGGGTTCTGCGACCCCGTGGTCGACGGCAGCACCCTTGGCCTCAGGCCGCCAGCGAGGTGCTGCGCTGTTGCTGGCCATGATCATCCTGGCCCTGGTGGCCACGGTCACGGCCGGCATGGTCTGGCACCAGAGCCGCGCCATCCAGATCGAGGCCGCCGAGCGCGCGCGCACACAGGCAGCGTGGATACTGAACGGCGCACTGGATTGGGCGCGCCTGATCCTGCGTGAAGACCAGCGCAACAACCGGTCCCGCACCCACCCCTACGACGGGCTCGACGAACCCTGGGCCACGCCGCTGGAAGAAGCGCGGCTGTCGTCGTTCCTGGCTGCCGACAAGGACAACAACGCCGACAGCGGCCCCGAGGCCTTCATCTCCGGCCAGATCGAGGATGCGCAGTCGCGCTTCAACCTGCGCAACCTGCTGGACGACGCGGGCAAGGTGGTGCCGGTGCAGCTTGAAGCGCTGAAACGCCTGTGCACGGCCGCAGGCGCACCCGACGACACGGCCGACCGGCTGGCAGCAGCGCTGGCGGGCGCCAGCGCGCAGGGCGCTGGCGTCGTCAACGTCGGCGCCATCCGCGCCGGCAACGCGGCAGCGGCCGACCTGCCGCTGCAGCCCCAGCGCTACGCCGACCTGGCCTGGCTGGGCATCGAGGACGGCCTGTTGCAACGGTTGCGGCCGCTGCTGGACCTGCTGCCGGCGCGCACGCCGGTGAACCTCAACACCGCGCCGCGCGAGGTGTTGCTGGCGGCCATCGACGGCCTCGACCTGGGCGGCGCGCAGCGGCTGCTGCTGGCGCGGCAGCGCAAGCCGTTCGAGAAACTGGACGATGTGAAAGCCCAGCTGGCCGCAGACGCGGTGCTGGACAGCAACCGTGTCAGCGTGGGCACGGCCTATTTCTTCGTCGCGGGCCGCCTGCGCCTGGAGGACCGGGTGCTGGAAGAGCGCTCGCTGCTGGTGCGCCGCGATGGCCGTGTGGATGTGCTGAGCCGCGAACGGCAAAGCTTCGCACTTTCACCCCGCTGACGCGGGGTGGGGCAGACACAATTGAAGGTCAGAATACCGGTCGCGCCAAACGCGGCGCCCACCCCTGTCTCCCGCACGCCGATCTGATGTCCCTGCTCGTCATCAAGCTTCCTCCACGCGAGCGTCTGGGTGCGCGTGCCGCTGGCAACGAGCCCGCGCCCAGCCTGCGCCTGCCCACGCAATGGGAATACGTGCTCAGCGCAGACGGGCGTCAGCCCGGGCCGCTGCGGCAGTCCGCCACCGCGCTGCTGCCCAAGGCCGACGCCGTTGTGCTGGCGCTGGCGCCGTCCGATGTGAGCTGGCACCGTTTGCTGGTGCCCAAGGCGGCACCGGCCCGCATGCCCGCTGCGCTGGCCGGTGTGCTCGAAGAGCGGCTGCTGGACGATGAAGGCGCCGTGCATCTGGCGCTGGCGCCCGACGCCGTGCCCGGCCGTGAAGGCTGGGTGGCCGCCACCCACCGGCCGCGCCTGGCCGCGGCGCTGGCGGTGCTGGAGTCGGCCGGCATCACGGTCGAACGCGTGGTGAGCTTGATGCCACCGCCGGGGCCGGCGCTGCGCGGCCACTTCCTGTTGCAAGGGCCTGCACCTGCTGCAGCGCACTCAGCGCTCGACGCCGCTGCTGCGGCCACCGATGCGGCTGCCCAGGCCACCGACGTGGCTGCCGAGGCCACCGACGCCGCTGCCGAGGCCACCGACGTGGCTGCCGAGGCCACCGACGTGGCTGCCGCCACGGCCGCCCCCAACGACGGGGAACCCTTGTTGTGGTTGAGCCGGGAAGACGGCGCATGGTGCCTGCCGCTGGCCGCCACCACCCTGGCGGGCCTGGCCGGGGCGATGCGGGCCAGCTTGCCCGACGACGCGCCTGGGCAGCGCTGGACGACCACACCCGCTGCGGCCTTGGCGGCAGAACGCTACCTGGGGCGGCCGGTGCCCCTGCAGACCGAGGCCGAGCATCTGCTCGAGGCTGCGCAGGGCGACCTGACATCGGCCGTCAACCTGCGCCAGTTCGATCTGGCATCCCGCCACCGGGGCCTGCGTGCGGTGGGCGCTTTAGGCAAACGATTCTTCAGTGCTGAATGGCGACTGGTGCGCGTCGGTCTGGTGTCGTTGCTGGCGCTGCAGTTGCTGGGTCTGAACGCCTATGCCTGGCAGCAAAATCAGGTGCTGCAGTCACGTCGCACAGCCATCAACGAGGTTTTGCGCACCGCCCACCCCGGTGTGCAGACGGTGCTGGACGCACCGGCGCAGATGGCGGGCGAAACCGAGCGCCTGCGGGCTGCTGCCGGCCGCCCCGGCGGCGCCGATCTCGAGGTCGCCCTGAGCGCGGCCGCCGCAGCGTGGCCTGAGGGCAAGGGCCCGGTGGGCAACCTGCGCTACGAATCCGGCCGCTTGACGCTGGCTGCACCGGGCTGGTCGGCCGCCGAGGTGACAGCGATGCGGGAACGCCTGCGTCCGGCAGGCTGGACGGTGGAACTGGCTGAAGGCCGCCTGACGCTGGCGCGCGCCCGCTCTCCAGGAGGCTGGTCGTGAACGAGCCCCGCTTCACGGCCGCAGCCGCAGGAGCAGCTGCAGACGGCACCGGTGGTGGCGTGGCGGCTTCAGCCCGCGCATGGTGGCGCGGCCTGGCCGCGCGTGAAAGGCGCTTGCTGACCCTCGGCGGCACGGTGTTGCTGGTGGCGGCGGTCTGGGCCGTTGCGGTGCTGCCGGCGTGGCGCACGCTGCAGCGCGCACCGCCTGAAATCGAGCGCCTGGATGCGCAACTGCAAGACATGCGTGCGCTGGCGACCGAAACGCAGCAGCTGCGCGCGATGCCGCCAGTCAGTCAGGAGCAGGCCGCTGCGGTGTTGAAAAGCGCGGCCGACCGCCTGGGCGCCAAAGCCAAGTTGTCGTTGCAGGGCGAGCGCGCCGTGCTCACGCTCGCCGGCCTGGAGCCCGGGCAGCTGACATCCTGGCTGGCTGAGGTGCGCTCGGGCGCGCGTGTGCGGCCCCTGGAGGCCAACCTCACGCGGGCCGGTGCCGGTTTCAGCGGTACGCTGGTGCTGGGCCTGGGGACCACGCCTTGACGCTGCGCTGGGCCGTCTGCGGTGCGTTGCTGGGCGTCCTGCTGGCGCTCGCGGCTTTTGTGCCCGCGGCCTGGATGGCGCGCGAACTGTCGGATGCCACTGGCCAGCGCCTGCTGTTGGCTGACGCGCAGGGCACTGCCTGGCGCGGGCACGCCGTGCTGGTGCTCACTGGTGGCGTCGACAGCCGCGATGCCACGGCGTTGCCGGGGCGCCTGCACTGGCGCCTGGGCTGGCACGGCGGCGCACCGGCGCTGCGGCTCGAACAAGCCTGCTGCATCGACAGCCCGCTGCTGGTGCGCTGGCGGCCGGGCCTGGCGGTGATGCGGTTCGAGCTCGTCACCTTGGCTGCCGAATCAGGCCCGCCCGCAGGCCCGCCCGCACAAGCCGCGGCTGCTGCGCCTGTGGCTGGGCTTGCCACCATCGGCCATTGGCCGGTGGCCTGGCTGGCGGGGCTGGGCGCGCCTTTGAACACGCTGCGCCTGAGCGGCATCATGAAGCTGTCGGCGCAAGACCTCAGCCTGGAATCGGTGCAGGGCCGTCTGGTCCTGGGTGGGCGCGCCGAACTGGCGCTGAACGGCGTCGGGTCCCGTTTGTCGACACTGGACGTGCTGGGCGACTACCGGGTCAGCCTGCAGGGCGACCCCCGCGGCCAGGCCGCAACCCTGCAGCTACGCACCGCCAGTGGCGCGCTGCAGCTCAGCGGCGAAGGCCAGTGGGCGGCGTCGCGGTTGCGCTTCACCGGGCAGGCCTCTGCGGCCCCCGGTTTCGAGTCGGCATTGAACAATCTGCTCAACATCATCGGGCGCCGCCAAGGCGCGCTGTCACTCATTTCGATCGGATGACCATGACCTCAGCTGACCGTGCCGCCGCCCGCGCCGAGCCGCGCCCGGGTGGGTGCACCCCCGGCCCCCGCCGGGCCGCACCGCGTGCCAGCGTGCTGGCAGCAGCGCTGGGCGCAGCTTGTTTTTTGCAGGGTGCACTGCTGACTCCGGTGCACGCCCAGGGCAGCGCGGCGCGCTCGCGCGCACCGGTGGCCGTGAACTTCGTCAATGCCGACATCGAAGCGGTGACGCGGGCTTTTGCGGCCATGCTGGACCGCGGCATCATCGTCGACCCGCGTGTCAAGGGCAGCATCACCGTCTACAGCGAACAACCACAAAGTGTGCGCGACGCCTACGCCAACTATGTGTCGGCTTTGCGCGGGCTGGGTTTCGCGGTGGTTGAAAGCGGCGGCATCCTGAAGGTGGTGCCCGAGGCCGACGCGAAGCTGCAGACCAGCACGGTGTCGGTGGGCGAGGTGAACACCCGGGGCGACCAGGTCATCACGCAGATCTTCCCGCTGCGTTTTGAAAACCCGAACAACCTGGTGGCGGTGCTGCGGCCGTTGATCAGCGCCAACAACACCATCAATGCCAACCCGGGCACCAACGCGCTGATCATCACCGACTACGCCAGCAACTTGCAGCGCATCAGCAAGATCATTGCCGCGCTGGACCTGCCTTCGGGCACCGACATCGAGATCGTGCAGCTGCAGCATGCGGTAGCTGCCGACCTGGCGCCGCTGGTGCAGCGCCTCTCCGAGGGTGGCTCAACGCTGCCTGGCACGCCCGTCCCTGGGGGCTCGTCGGGCAACACGGTGGTGGCCGAGCCGCGCAGCAATTCGCTCATCCTGCGCGCCTCCAACCCTTCACGGCTGGCTGAATTGCGCTCCACGATTGCGCGCCTTGACCGCCCCAGCACGCTGATGGGCGCCGGTGGTGGCATGTGGGTGGTGTACCTGAAGAATGCCGACGCCGAACGCCTGGCAACGGTTATTCGCGCTGCCTTCGGCGCGGTGGGCACGGGGTCCAGCGGTGCCGCGGGCGGGGCGGTGGCCACGCAGCCGGTGCGGCCGGGCCAGCCCACGCAGCAGCAGGGCCAGGCCACCAGGCCCACCAGTGGTGCCGCACAGCCTTCGACGGGCGGATTCATCCAGGCCGACCCGGCCACCAATTCGCTCATCATCACGGCGCCCGAGCCGCTGTACAAACAGATCCGCACGCTGATCGATCAGCTCGATACGCGCCGCGCGCAGGTCTACATCGAAAGCATGATCGTCGAGGTCTCGCCTTCGGATTCGGCCGACTTCGGCTTTCAGTGGCAGGGCCTGCTGGGCAAGAGCGGCGACAAGTTCGGCGTCGTCACCGGCACCAATTTTTCCGGCAGCGGGCGGCCCAGCATCATCGACATCAACACCTCGGCCGCGCAAGGCCAGATCAACGTCGGTGCGGGCCTGAACATCGGCCTGCTCAGCGTCGTCAACGGCGTCACGTCGCTGGCCGCCATTGCCAAGGTGCTGCAGACGCAGAGTGAAACCAACATCATCAGCACGCCGAACCTGATCACGCTGGACAACGAAGAGGCGAAGATCGTGGTGGGCGAAAACGTGCCCTTCATCACCGGCCAGTTCACCGGTGCCGGCGGCGCCGGGGGC
>JBBQMM010000140.1:0-9786 GCA_038328935.1 Burkholderiales bacterium | reverse complement strand
CACCAGCGCAGCGCTCAAGATCCAACGTCGGGACATGGTTTTCTCCTGTCAGGGTCAAAGTGCGGCGCCGGATGCGGCGTCGAACAGGTGCAGGTGCTGCGGGTTGAGCACCACGTTCACCGGTGTGCCCGGCCTTTCACGGAAAGCGGCCGGTGCCCGGGCCACCATCTCGCAATTGCCGATGCTCAAAGTGACCAAGGTCTCGGCGCCCAGCGGCTCCAGCAACGACACCAACGCGGGCACGGACTTGCCGTTGACCGGGTCGGCCCCCGCCATCTTCAGGGCCAGGTTTTCGGGGCGCACGCCCAGCTTGACCTTGGGCACGCCCGCGGCACGCCGCGCCAACGCGGGCGGCAGTTGCAGCGCTGTGCCGCCCAGGTGGGCCTGATCGTCCGCCACCACGCAGTCCACCAGATTCATCGGCGGCGCACCGGTGAAGCCGGCCACGAACAGCGCCGCGGGCCGGTTGTAGATGGCATCGGGCGTGTCGTACTGCATCTTGTGACCCGCATGCATCACCGCAATGCGGTCGGCCAGCGTCATCGCCTCGGTCTGGTCGTGTGTGACGTAGATGATGGTGGCACCCAGCCGCTGGTGCAGGCGTTTGATCTCGCTGCGCATCTCGTTGCGCAACTGGGCGTCCAGGTTGCTCAGCGGCTCGTCGAACAAGAACACCTTGGGTTCGCGCACGATGGCGCGTCCGATGGCCACGCGCTGGCGCTGCCCACCACTGAGTGCAGCCGGGCGGCGTTCCAGCATGTGATCGATGCGCAGCAGCCGCGCGGCGTCCATCACGCGGCGCTGGATCTCGGCCTCGGGCGTCTTGCGCAGGCGCAACCCGAAAGCCATGTTCTCGAACAACGTCTTGTGCGGATACAGCGCGTAGTCCTGAAACACCATCGCGATGTCGCGGCTGCGCGGCGGCAGGTCGTTGACCCGCAGGCCATCGATCTTCACGTCGCCACCGGTGATGGGTTCGAGCCCGGCGATCATGCGCAGCAGCGTGCTCTTGCCGCAGCCGCTGGGACCGACGAAAACGACAAACTCGCCGTGGCGAATCTCGAGGTCGATGCCGTGGATGACGGTGTTCTTGCCGTCGTAGCTCTTGCTGACGGCGTGCAGGTCAACGGCGGCCATGAAGTGCCCTTGCTTCCTCTGCCTTCAAGGGACGGGGTTGGGGTTGGGGTGAATAGGTAAAGAAGTCACAACGGGGTTTGACGGCCATCTCACCCTCACCCCTGCCCTCTCCCTCAAGGGAGAGGGGGTAAATCCAGGGGCGGTGTGGCAAGGGCATGGCTCAGTACCCGCTTTGCGGTTTGTCAGGAGCCGCGGCGGGCGCCGCACCGTCGATGGCGCGCAGCGCCTGCGCTGCCGCCTGCGCGGCGCGCATGAGCAGGCCCAGGTCGGAAGCGACGGCCACGAAGTCGTAGCCCATGGCCCGGTACTGCGCCACCACTTCGGGCGTGCCGCCCACTGTGCCGATGGGCATGCCCAGCTTGTTCGCACGCTGCGCCGCGCTGCTCATCTGGTCCATCACCTGGGGGTGCGTGAGGTTGCCCACGTGGCCCATCGAACCCGACAGATCACCCGGGCCCACGAACAGCGCACCCACACCCGGCACCGCGGCAATTTCTTCCAGCTGCGCAATGGACGCGGTGGTTTCCATCTGCAGCACCGCGCACACGTTGGCGTTGGCCTGTTTGAAGTGGTTCGGCACCGTGCCAAAGCGCGACGCGCGGCTCATGCCGGCCATGCCACGCACGCCTTCGGGCGCATAGCGCGTGGCGGCCACGGCCTTGCGCGCTTCGTCGGCGTTCTCGATGAACGGAAACAGCAGCGAATGCGCACCGGCGTCGAGCACGCGCTTCACAAAGACGGTGTCGTTCCATGGCACCCGCACCAGCGGCGCCATGCGCGTGTTGCCCACCGCCTGCAGCATGTGCACCAGGTCCATCAGGTCCAGCGGCGTGTGCTCCATGTCGATCACGCCCCAGTCGAAACCGGCGCTGCCGATGGCCTCGGCCACGATGGGGCTGGCCGACATCACCCAGGTGCCGATGGGCACCTTTGTGGCGCGGTCGGCCAGCAGTTGTTGGAAGGGATTCATGGCAGGACCTTGTTCAGTAGATGACGGGTTCGGGCGTGGCCGGTCCGCACTGCAGGAAGTCGAGATCGCAGCCCTCGTGCGCTTGCGTCACGTGCTGCTGGTACAGCTGCGTCCAGCCACGACCGTAGGGCTGGACGGGCGGTGTCCAGGCAGCGCGGCGGCGCGCCAGCTCTTCGTCGCTGACGTCCATGCGGATGCTGCGTGCCGCCACGTCCAGTTCGATCATGTCGCCCGTGCACACCAGCGCCAGCGGGCCGCCGACGGCGCTTTCCGGGCTGACATGCAGGATGCAGCTGCCGTAGTGCGTGCCGCTCATGCGCGCGTCACTGATGCGCACCATGTCGCGCACGCCCTTTTGCAACAGCTTCTGCGGGATCGGCAAACCGCCCCATTCGGGCATGCCGGGTGCGCCTACCGGGCCGGCGTTGCGCAGCACCAGCACCGTGTCTTCGTCGACATCCAGATGCAGATCGGCCATGGCGGCCAGCATCTGCGGCTGGCTGTCGAACACCCGTGCACGACCGCGGTGCTTCAGCAGCCGCGGCGTCGCAGCACTGGGTTTGATGACCGCCCCCATCGGCGCCAGATTGCCGGTCAGAACGGCCAGCGCGCTGGCACTGACGGGGTTGCTCAAGGGCCGGATCACCTCGTCGTCGACGACTTCGCAACCCTGCACTTGATCGCCGATGGTGCGCCCGCAAACGGTCAACTCCCCCAGCGACAACTCGCCCCGCAGCCGGTTCATCAGGGCGGGCAAACCACCGGCGTAGTAGAAGTCTTCCATCAGCCGGTCGCCGCTGGGAAACAGGTTGGCCAGCACCGGCACGCGCCGCGCCACCGCGTCCAGGTCGGCCAGCGTCAACTGCACGCCGGCGCGGCGCGCCATCGCGATGATGTGGACACAGGCATTCGTGCTGCCGCCCAGCGCCATCTGCACCACGGCCGCGTTGATGAAAGACCCGCGTGTGAGGATGCGGGCCGGCGTCAGGTCTTCACCGATCATCGCGACGATACGTTCGCCGCAGTCGGCCGCCATGCGCGGGTGCGCAGCGTCCATGGCGGGGATGCTGGTGCTGCCGGGCAAGGCCATGCCCAGCGCTTCGGCAATCGCGGTCATGGTGCTGGCCGTTCCCATCGTGTTGCAGGTGCCGGGGCTGCGCGTCATGCGCGATTCCAGCTTCACCCATTCGGCGTCCGTGATGGCGCCGGCCTGGTATTCGTCCAAGAACATGCGCGTGTGCGTACCGGCGCCGACGGTCTTGCCCTGATGGCGGTCGTTCAGCATCGGCCCGGCAGGGCAGAACAGTGCCGGCGTACCCATGCTGATGGCCCCCATCAGCAACCCCGGCGTGGTCTTGTCGCAACCGCCCAGCAGCACCGCGCCGTCGATGGGCAGGCTGCGCAGCAGCTCTTCCACTTCCATGGCCAGAAAGTTGCGGTACAGCATGGTGGTGGGCTTGACCATCACCTCGCCCAGGCTCATGGCGGGCAGTTCGAAAGGCATGCCACCGGCCAGCAGCACGCCACGCTTGACGGCTTCTGCCCTTTCACGCAGATGGGCGTGGCAGGGAGACAAGTCGCTCCAGGTGTTGACGATGGCCACGATGGGCCGGCCCATCACGTCTTCGCGCCGCAAACCCATCTGCTGCATGCGCTGGCGGTGCGCAAAGCCGCGCATGCCATTGGCAGCAAACCAGCGGCTGCTGCGGAGATCTGCGGGTGAACGCGTCATGCGGTGATCATCTGGCGTTGTTACCGCTAACATTATGGGCGCCCGTCGACACAGTCCATTCAGACTAACCCGGTGCCGTGCGCGCGGTACGCTCGCAGAAACAGCCAGCGGCTGACGACCGGCGATGCAGCGTTTCACTCCTGGTCGCCAGCAGCACTCACCACCAGCACTCCCCACCAACACGCCGCCCGCTAGCCCCACCCGCACGCCCCCGCAGCCCATGCCCGCGCTCAAGCCCAAAGCACCCTTCGCTGTCGCTGAACGCCAGGCCCGCCGCGGGCATGGCCGCTTGACGCTGCAAGGCGTGGCAGCCGCGGCAGGCGTGACGGCGATCACCGTGTCGCGTTTCCTGCGCGAGCCCGAAGTGGTGGCGCCCGACACCGCCGAGCGCATTCGTGCGGCGCTTGCAAAAACCGGCTATGTGCCCAACAAGCAGGCCGGGCTGCTGGCCAGCGGTGTCAGCAACATCGTGGCCGCCCTGTTGCCCAATCTGGCGAACTCGATCTTTGCCGAAACGGCACAAGGCCTGAGCGACGGGCTGCAAGCCGCCGGCTTCGAGTTGCTGATTGCCAGCACCGGATACTCGATGGAACGCGAGGAGCACCAACTGCGGGCGCTGATGGGCTGGCACCCGGCAGCGGTGGTGGTGACGGGCCGGCGCCATTCGCCGGGCGCGCTGAAGATGCTGGCCAATGCCAAGGGCGCAGGCACGCCGGTGATCGAGATCTGGGACCACCACCCGCCCGAGCCGGGCGCCAAACGCACATCGTTCACGCAGATCGGTTTCAACCACGACCAGGTAGGCCGCGCCATGGCGCAGCACCTGCTGGCGGCCGGCCACCGCTGCATGGCCTATGTGGACAGTGGTGTGGCTGAAGACTACCGTGCCCACGAACGCGGTCTGGCCTTCGCCAGCGCGGTGCGCGAAGCGGGTGGCAAGTTGACGCTGCTGGTGGCGCCGGCGGGTGATGCATTCGACGCCGGCCGCCAGGTGTTGACTGAACTGGTGCGAGCGGGCCCGCCCCTCATCACGGCCGCCGCATTCGCCAACGACCATCTGGCCTGCGGCGCGCTGCTGGAGGCGGCGCAACAAAAGGTGCCGGTGCCCGGGCGTCTGGCCTTGTTGGGCTTTGGCGACTTCGCCATTTCCCGCCAATTGAGCCCTGCGCTGAGCAGCGTTCAATTGCCGCGCCACGCGATCGGCACCGAAACCGCGCAGTCGCTGTTGAACGCTTTGCGCGACACCAAAGCTGCGGTGCCCGTCGCCCTGCCTTGGACTCTCTTGACGCGCGGCAGCACGACAGCGCCAGTACGCCGCCCGCGCTGAGACCCAATAGCGGCGCCCGGCAGCAAAAGTTCCATCATGAGCACAGTCGACTACATCGTTGTGGGTGCAGGCTCTGCGGGCTGCGTGCTGGCAGGCCGGCTGAGCGAAGACCCCTGCACGCAGGTGCTGCTGCTTGAAGCGGGCCCGACCGACCGTTCGCTGTGGATTCACCTGCCCATCGGCTACGGCAAGACGATGTGGAGCAACGAGCTCAACTGGCGTTTTTACACCGACGCAGAACCGAACATGAATGGCCGGCGCATTTACTGGCCGCGCGGCAAGACGTTAGGCGGTTCAAGTTCGATCAATGGTCTGATCTACATCCGGGGCCAGCGTCAGGACTACGACCACTGGGCCGCATTGGGCAACCCGGGTTGGGGCTATGACGACGTGCTGCCCTACTTCATCAAGTCAGAAAACAACCAGCGCGGCGCCAGCGCGTTCCATGGCGCCAGCGGGCCGCTGCGCGTGTCCGACATCGCCGACAAGAACCCGCTGATCGATGCCTTCATCGCCGGCGCGCAAGAACTCGGCGTTCCGCGCACCGACGACTTCAACGGCCCGCAGCAGGAAGGCGCCGGCTACTACCAGCTGAACACCCACCGCGGCTGGCGCTGGAGTGCTGCCAAGGCCTACCTGGCGCCGGCGCGCAAACGGGCCAACCTGCAGGTGCACACCAACGCCCAGGCCACCGGCCTGGTGATGGAAGGCGGCCGCGCCGTGGGCGTGCGCTACCGCCAGGACGGTGTAGACAAGACCGTGCGCTGCCGGGCCGAGGTGCTGCTGGCGGCCGGTGCGCTGCAATCGCCGCAACTGCTGCAGCTGTCCGGCATCGGCCCGCAGGGCCTGCTGAGCGACCACGGCATACCCGTGCTGCACCACCTGGGCGGCGTGGGCGAAAACCTGCAAGACCACCTGCAGTTCCGCCTGACCTTTGAAAGCACCCGCCCCACCACCAATGATGAGCTTCGGTCCTGGACCGGCCGCGTCGGCCTGGCCCTGCAATGGCTGCTGCGTCGCGCCGGACCGCTGGCCGTGGGCATCAACCAAGGGGGCTGTTTCATGCGCGCCCTGCCGCAAGCGGCGTCATCAGAGGCACAGACGCCCGACATCCAGTTTCACGTGGCCACGCTGTCGGCCGACATGGCCGGCGGCAACGTGCACCCTTTTTCGGGTTTCACGCTGTCGGTGTGCCAACTGCGGCCCGAGTCGCGCGGCACGGTGCGCATCCGTTCGCCCGACCCCTTCGAAGCGCCCGCGATGCAGCCGAACTACCTGTCCACCGACAAGGACCGGCGCGTGGCCGTGGCCGCCATCAAGGCGGCCCGCGCCATCGCCCACAGCAGCGCGCTCAGGCCACTGCTGAAGCGCGAAGTCACGCCCGGCCCCGAAGCGGCCGACGACGCAACGCTGCTCGACTTCTGCCGCAACCACGGCGCCACCATCTTCCATCCCAGCGGCACCTGCCGCATGGGCCCGGACGCGCAGGCGGGCGCGGTGGTGGACGCCCGGCTGCGCGTGCATGGCGTGGGCGGGCTGCGCGTGGTGGACTGTTCAGTGATGCCCACGCTGGTGTCTGGCAACACCCATGCGCCGGTGGTGATGGTGGCCGAGAAAGCGGTGGACATGATTCGGGCCGATGCGCGGCGCGGGTGAGGGCGGCAGCAACCTGCAAGCTGACGACAGTGAGCCGACCTGCGATCAGCTGCATCGGCAGGCCCCACCCCTCACGCCGGCCGCGACAACAGATTCACGTAGTCGTGCTGCGCAGTCACCACGGTGCTGATGCGCCATTCCACGGGCTTGCCACTCAAGTCCAGCGCCACGCGCCGCACCTGCAGTACCGGCTGGCCCAGGGGTACACCCAGCACCCGCGCAGCCGCGCGGTCGGCGCCCACCGAGCGCAACCGTTCGTGGGCTTGCGCCACGGTGATGCCGAACTCGTGCTGGTACAGGTGATAGATGGTGCTCGGGCGATCGCGCCAGCGCTTTTCAGTCAGGCCCTTGAACTGCGCGGCGGCAATCACCAGGCGGTCGTGCACCACCGCCCTGGCCTGCAAACGCAGGCGGTTCTCGATCTGGAAAGCGGCATCGCCCACCTTGCCGTGCAGCGCTGCGGCAGACTCTTCGTCGAGCCGCGTGCGCTCGAAGCTGACCAGTTCAACCTGGGGCGCTTCGCGCAGGCCGTCGCCGCGCTCGACGTGGAAGAACTGGAACAGGAAACGATCGCTGCCGTGTGAAGCCACAAAGGTGCCGCGGCCCTGGCGGCGCACCAGGATGTGCTCGGCCACCAGGTCGTCCACTGCGCGGCGCACGGTGCCGACCGAGACACCGAAGCCCTGAGCCAGACTGGTTTCGCTGGGCAGCGTGCCCGATGGCGCCACCAGGCCACTTTCGATGCTGCGCAGCAGCGCGCGCTTGACGGCGCGATACAGCGGCATGCCGGCGGCTTCGGGGGTGATGGGCTGCAACTCGAGCGCCTGAAACCGCCTCGCCAGCGCGGCCCGGCCCGGCCCTGGACCCGCTCCCGGCAGCGGGTTGGCAAGGCGGTCGGTCGAGCGGCGGCTGGGGGCGCGTCGGGTGGCCATGCCGGCATGCTACAGGGTCAGCTGCCGAAGCAGAACCGAAACAACGCCCGCCGCCCTTCAGGTCATATGGATGACTCGGTTGACAGCGTGCAGGCCCAGCGCCGATACTGCGCGCCATCCGCCGGGCAGCCGGCCGCACTGGAGCTTGTTCAATGATTCATTTCGTATTGCACGACGCCGCCGACAGCGTGGCTGTGGTGGTGGTTGAAGGTGTCACGGCCGGCATGAAGCTGAAGGGCTGGATCATGGACGAGGACAAGATGACCTCGGTCACCGCCAAGCAGGACATCCCCATCGGCCACAAGGTGGCGCTGCGCAAGATGGCGGTGGGCGACACGGTCATCAAGTACGGCATCGACATGGGCAAGGTGGTGAAGCCGATTGTTTCGGGTGAACACGCCCATGTGCACAACATCAAGACCAAGCGCTGGTGAACAGGCCCACCCCCGCAGCGGCCTGCGGCCGCTTCCCCCTCAAGGGGCGACCCCAGCGGCCCGGCGAAGCCGGTTCCGCGGCGTCTGCTGGCAGTGCGCGACCTGCGGCGCGCTGGCCGCGCCCCCTGCACCACTCCATTCCCTACTTTAATCAACAGCATCGATAGATCGGAAGACACCCCATGTCCGTCGTCAGCAAGAAAACCACCTTCCTCGGCTACCGGCGCGAAAACGGCCGCGTGGGCATCCGCAACCACGTCATCATCCTGCCGCTGGACGATCTGTCCAACGCCGCGGCAGAGGCCGTGGCGCACAACATCAAGGGCGCGTTGGCCATTCCGCACCCCTACGGCCGGCTGCAGTTTGGCGCCGACCTCGACCTGCACTTCCGCACCCTCATCGGCACCGGCTGCAACCCCAACGTGGCCGCCGTGGTGGTCATCGGCATCGAAGACGGCTGGACCCAAAAGGTGGTGCAGGGCATCGCCTCCACCGGCAAGCCGGTGGTGGGCTTCGGCATCGAAGGCCATGGCGACCACGACACCATCATGAAGGCCAGCAAGGCCGCACGTGGATACGTGCAGGCGGCCAGCGAAAAGCAACGCGAGAAATGCAACATCAGCGAGCTGTGGGTCAGCACCAAGTGCGGCGAGAGCGACACCACCAGCGGCTGCGGCGCCAACCCCACGGTGGGCAACGCCTTCGACAAGCTGCACAAGCTGGGCAACTACCTGTGCTTCGGCGAAACCACCGAACTGACCGGCGGCGAACAGATCGTGGCCGCGCGCTGCAAGAACGACAAGGTGCGTGAGCAGTTCATGTTCATGTTCAACCGCTACCAGGACGTGATCAACCGCCACAAGACCAGCGACCTGTCGGACAGCCAGCCCACCA
Organism: Burkholderiales bacterium; assembly: GCA_038328935.1. Lineage (GTDB taxonomy): Bacteria > Pseudomonadota > Gammaproteobacteria > Burkholderiales > Burkholderiaceae_C > Rubrivivax. The sequence continues at coordinate 704 of JBBQMM010000140.1, read as the reverse complement.
AGGGCAACATCGCCGGCGGCCTGACGACGATTGAAGAGAAGGCACTCGGCAACATCCAGAAGATCGGCAAGACCTGCACGGTAGACGGCGTCATCGACAAGGCCGAGATGCCGACCCACCCCGGCTTGTGGTTCATGGACAGTTCATCGGCCGCCGCTGAAATGGTCACGCTGTGCGCGGCCAGCGGCTACGCGGTGCACCTGTTCCCCACCGGCCAGGGCAACGTCATCGGCAACCCCATCCTGCCGGTCATCAAGATCTGCGCCAACCCACGCACCGTGCGGCTGATGAGCGAGCACGTGGACGTCGACAGCTCGGCGCTGCTGCAACGCGAGATCACGCTGGACGAAGCCGGCGACCAGCTGCTGGAATGCATGCTGCGCACCGCCAACGGCCGCCTGACCGCGGCTGAAGCACTGGGCCACCGCGAATTCGTGTTGACGCGCCTGTACGAAAGCGCTTGAGTCCTGCGCCCTCTCCCTTCAAGGGAGAACTTGAGCCTTGCTCCCCCTCCCTTCAAGGGAGAGCTTGACACTTACCCCCTCTCCCTTCAAGGGAGAGCTTGACTCTTGCTCCCCCTCCCTTCAAGGGAGAGCTTGACCCTTTCTCCCCCTCCCTTCAAGGGAGAGCCTGACCCTTGCTCCCTCTCCCTTCAAGGGAGAGCCTGACCCTTGCTCCCTCTCCCTTCAAGGGAGAGGGCTGGG
>JBBQMM010000139.1:0-9808 GCA_038328935.1 Burkholderiales bacterium | reverse complement strand
ACCAAGTTTGCCCACTACCGGCGCATCCCCGAGCTGCAAGAGATGCTGTTCATCGACGCCGACCTGCGCACGCTGGAGTTGTTCCGCCGCGCCGAACCTGAAGGCTGGCTGTTGACCGACGAGAGTGCTGCCGAGCACATCACCCTGTGCAGCGCCACGCTGGCGGTGGCCGAGCTGTTCGCGGGGTTGCCGCCAAAGACAGCGGCGCTGCCGCCAGCGCCGTAAGCCACGACGCTGCCATGTACACTTCCCGTGTACACTGGCAGTGCGCACGGGACCGGAGCACGCACCATGCAAAACATCACCCTGAGTGCTGACGAAACGCTGATTGCGACAGCCAGGCAGCGGGCAGCGGAAGAAAACACCACTTTGAACGCACAGTTCAGGCTGTGGCTCGAGAGCTATGCGCGCCAGTCCAGGCTCCAGCGCTTCGACGAAACAATGGCCGAGCTGCAAGGCAAGCTGCAACTGGGCCGCAAGTTCACGCGCGACGAGATGAATGAACGCTGAAGCGGGCCAGCAACATGGCCGTCTTGACCTTTTTGGACTCGAACGTTCTTCTCTACCAACTTGACGCTAATGAAGGCCGCAAGCAGGTGCTGGCCGGCGAGATTGTTCGTGAGGCCATCGGCGGCAGCCGTGCGTGCATCAGCTTTCAAGTGGTGCAAGAAGTGCTGAACATCGCCACCCGCAAGGCCAAGAGGCTGCTGGACGAAGACGACGCGGCGATCTACTTGAGCAATGTGCTGGCGCCGCTGATGAGGGTGCTGCCCGATTCGGCCTTGTATGGACGCGCGTTATCGACTCAAAAGCGTTGGCGCTACAGCTTTTACGACTCACTCATCATCGCAGCCGCGCTGCAAGCTGGCTGCAAACGCCTGCTGACTGAAGACATGCAGCACGGCCAGGTGATCGAAGGTTTGCGCATCGAGAACCCGTTCCTGGCGGCCTGACGTGAGCAAGGACTTTGGGGTCAGGACTTTGGGGTCAGGTCTTAATTGTAAAGTCTTTCGACCCCGAAAGCTAACTCCCAGGATCTGCGCGCTCCCAGCCCGCCACGATCTGACTGACCCGCGCCGTTGTGAGCCCGACGTCACGGGCGATGGCGGTCAGCGTGAAGCCGCCTTCGCGGTGCGCGCGCGCGAAAGCCTCGGCGCGATTGGCGCTGCTGTCCAGATACTCTTGCAGCGCCTGCGGGACGCGGCGCTGCGCCAGCGGAACATCGCGTGACTGCAAGCGGCTCGGGCTGGCCTTGGCCTGCATGCGCTGCACGAATTCTTCGTTGCCCAGGTACACCTGCTGGCGCAGGCCGGTCGTCCACAAGGACAGGTCGGGCGCGCTGGCCAACAGCTTGGCGTACTGGGCTTGGGCTCGCCCCAGTTCACGCGGGTTGGCCGGCGAGTGGCCCAGCAGCATGCCGTAGAGGGTGTCGCTGTCCAGCCACGCCGGCGACTCTGCCAGGCCCAGGTGGGCGCGCAAGCTGCTCCAGTGCCAGCCTGCGGCGTCGTCGATGAGCTTGGCGCGCACGGGGTTCAGCTCGACATAGCGACAGACCTCCAGCAGGTAGCCGTCGCGGTCCACCAGAATGGCCTTGAAGCGGCCCTGGAACATATGGCCACTGCGGCCATGGCGGTGGTTCGCCCGCTGCGTGTAGATGCCGTTGACTTGCCGCATCAGCGCCGACAGGTTGGCGCGGCGCGTTTGCAGCACCAGGTGGTAGTGGTTGCCCATCAGGCAATAGGCCAGCAGGCTGGCGTCGGCGCGTTCCAGGCTGTGCGCCAAGACTTGGATGAAGAGGCGCCGGTCGTCGTCGTCGTCGAAGATGGCGGCTTGCCGGTTGCCGCGGCTGGTGACGTGGTAGACGGCGCCGGGGAACTCGATGCGAAGCGGTCGTGCCATGGCGATGAGTGCTCCAGATGCGTCACGCAACGCTGGGGCCTCGCGGGTATCGGGCTGCATTGCTGATCGGACTATAAATTAAAGACCTGACCCCCTCTGTTGCTCGGGTATCGGGCTGCATTGCTGATCGGACTATAGATTAAAGACCTGACCCCATCCTGAATAGCATCCTGAATAGGGTCACATCCTGAATAGGGTCAGGTCTTAATTGTTAAACCGATCAGCAGCTGTAAGCGGGGGCCGTGCCACCCGGGTTTTTGCACACCGTGTGGCGCGCTTCGACTTGGCGCTGTACGTGGTCGTTGGCGTTGGCCGCACCGCTGCTGGCTACCGCCAGCACGCGGTAGCTGGCCAGGCGCAGCCCGCCTTCGTCCACCGTGCCGACCGCGGGCTCGCGGGTGCAGCTCACCTGCACGCTCAGGTCTTGCAGCGGCGACGGCAGCGTCAGCGCTTGCGCGCCGAAGCAGGGCGGCAGGGTGTCGCCCGGCAGGCCCAGTGCGCCGTTGGGGTCGCTCACCATCCACAACCCCCATTCGGTGCCGCTCTTGGCCGCGGCCAGCGCGCGCGCCGTCTGCAGCTGCAGGCTCTGGCTGTGTTGCGACTGCGTGATGAGCAGCAGGCCGGCCGACAGCATCAGGCCCACCATCACCACCATGAAGACCATCGCGGGCAGCGCGATGCCGCGCGGCGGTCGCTTCCTGTCCAAGCCGCGCTGCAGCCGACGTCCTTCCGCCGCGCGCGCTTGCCGGGCGTTCATGGCGCGTTGTCTACCGGCAACTGGTGCAGCAGTTCCATGACGGTGCTGCTGCCCGCTGCGCCGGCCTTCAGGCGCAGATTCAGCAGCCCGATGTTGGCCAGCGCGTTGCTGTATGAGGCGCTGCAGCCCGTCAAGCCGCCCAGCTGCAGGCTGTTGCTGGCAGCGGCCAGCGTGGCCGCACTGGCGGGCTGACTGGCCAGCCAGCCGTAGCCGCTGTAGCGGCGCATCTCGAAACCGCCGGCCACGGCCACGCAAGCCAGCGTGATGGGCGTACCGACGACAAAGAAGCGCGGCTGTGTGGCCGCCGCCGGCAACGCGCCGGCAGCCGTGAAGGCCACGTGCTGGCCGCCGCTGGCCAGCACGATGCCGCCGCGCCGGTTGTTGCCGGTGTAGGCATCGGCGTCGGGTGTGCCCTGGTTGTTGAACACCAGCTCCTTGCCGGCAGTGCTGGCGGCCAGTGCGGTGCCGATGACGTCGAAACCGTTGTCGGCGGCGTTCTCCAGGTCCAACGGATCGCCAGGGCTGGGGTTGGCGGTGTCGGCTGCGGCACGGTAGCGGCCGCCGTCCAGCACCGGCACGATCTCGATCCAGACACCGGCGCCGTTGCTGCTCAGGCGCAGGCTGTTGGGCAGCGCGCGCGCCAGATCGTCGGCCATGCCGGCCACGGCCGCGTCGGCCATCATCGCCAGTACCAGGCGGCCGCGGTTGTCTTGCTGGCCGGCCACGATGCGCCCCACCAGCGTGGCGCCGATGCTGGCCACCACGCCCATCAGCGTCAGCACCACCACCAGCTCCACCAGCGTGACACCGCGCTGGCGACGGCGTTCGATGGCGGCAGCGGGCCGCTTCATCGCTGCGACCGCCACTGGCCCAACGCCGCGCTGGCGACGGCTTGTGATGGCTGCAGCACGCCGCTTCATCGCAGCGACCGCCACTGGCTTGAAACCGCGCTGGCGACGGCGTTCGATGGCGGCAGTGGGCCGCTTCATCGCTGCGACCGCCACTGGCCCAGCACCAGGTTGCCCCCAGCGGGGCCGGCCACGGTGACCTGCACCCACCAGCCGCTGCCGGCGGGCACGCCGGCCAGCGCTTGCGGCTGCACCGTGATGCTGGCGTTGTAGGCCTGCAGGCCGGGCAGGGCGATGCCTTCCACGTCGGTGATGCCGTTCAGCGTCAGGCCGTGGTAGTCGCTGATGGACGCAAAACCGGTGCGGCCGAGGGTGGGCGCGGCGCTGGCGGTGCCGGGCAGCGGTTGCAGTTCGATTTCACGCAGCAGCGACTGCGCAATGGCCAGCTGCTGGCGCGACACCAGCGGGTCGGCACTGCTGCGGCCCATCATCGCCCAGGCGCTCCACAGCGTGCTGATGACGACCCCGGCAATGACCAGCGACACCACCAGTTCCACCAGCGTGAGGCCGCGCTGGCCGCGCCGGCTGCGCCGGCTGCGTTGTTGCTGCACGACGCGCGCGCCGCGCGGTGCACCCGCTGCTGCACCCGCTGCCGCACCCGCTGCTGCCCTGGTGGCTGGCCCGGTGGCTGCACGGGTGGCTGCACCGGTAGCTGCCCGCATCTGCCGCGGTGCCGCGGGCTCAAGGTGCGTGCACATGGCCGCTGCCCGGCTCGATGACGATGGGCGGTGCCGGGCTGCCACCGCCGCTGGCGCTGACCTGCACCGTCTGCGCGGTAGCAAACGAAGGTGCACCTGCGGGGTCGATGCTGAAGTTCAGGCCGCTGGCCAGCACCACGTCCAGCGTTTCGATGAGCCAGTTGCCGCCGCCGGGGGGTGCGATGGGCTGCGTACATCCGGCGTCCAGGCACACTGCCAAGGTGGCAGGTGAGGCACCCAGTTGCAGATAGACGGTGCGCCGCTGTGCGATGGCGGTGGCTTGCGCCAGCCGCAGGCCCGACACCATCTGGTCGGCCACGCCCTGCACCGCAAAGGGTTCGCGGCTGGCAAAACGGGACATGCCCACGGCCGTGATGATGGCCATGAGCACCATCACCACCACCAGTTCAACCAGTGTGAAGCCGCGTTGCGTCTTGCGCTGCATGGGGGGGCGTAGCTGCTGCTGCACTCGGTCTTGCTCCCTCTCCCTCAGGGAGAGGGCAGGGGTGAGGGTGAAATGCTGGAGCAGCAGGCTGTTCGGCCGGTCCACATTTCACCCTCACCCCAACCCTCTCCCTCAAGGGAGAGGGAGAGGGAGAGGGAGCGGGAGCGGGAGAAAGAGACGGCGAGGGCGAGGGCGAGGGAGAGCGGGGAAGCGCAAGCCAGAGGCAGCTGAAATCAGCAGCCCGAAACCGTGGTGGCCACGGTGGGCGGCGTCACCGCGTCTGCTGAAGAGGTGTAGGCAATCGAGCAGTTGGCCGGTGTGGCCGCGTCGCTGAGGTTCAGGGTGACGGTGGACGCGACGGCCGCAGCGCCGCCGACGATGGTCCAGCCATCGGCCGCGGCCACGTTGGCAGCACCCAGGATGCCCGAGCCGAAAGCGCCCAGCGCCTGTGGGTAGCAGTGGTTCAGCGCCACGCTCAGGCCTTCCATCGACACCGTGGTGCCGGTGGCGCTGGCGCAGGACACTGCATTGGCCATGGCGCTGGCCTTCACCAGGCCCACGGCGGCACGCATGGAGCCGGCGATGGCCTTCACCTTGGCTTCGCGCGCCTTGCCCTGCAGGTCGGCAAAGCGGGGCAGGGCCACTGCCGCCAGCACGCCCAGGATGAGGATGACGGTGATCAGTTCGACCAGCGTGAAGCCGGCCTGCTCGCGCCGAACGTAGGCGGCGACGGGTGTTCTTGAGGTCATGGTCACGGTGGACTCCAGAGGAAAAGAGGGATGGGCGCGGGTGATCGGCGTGGTCACTCAGCCGGGTCGGTACTGCGCCCGCCGTTGCCACAGGGCATGGACTGCTGTGTCGGTCATTGTTTGTGTCTGGGCCACAGGCAAGCCTTGGATGAAGGGCCGCTGGACCCGCCATTTCGCGAAACAGGGGTGGGCCGTGGCGTCAGCAACCCGAGACAGTGATGGCGACGCTGGCTGCATCGACGGCCGTCGTCGGCGAGGTGTAGGTGATGGAGCAGTTGGCAGGGGTGGCGGCCTCGGACAACTGGATCGTCAGCACCGAGCCGGCCGCGGCGGCGCCGGCATTGCTGCCCACCACCCAGTCGTCGGCGGCCCGGATGTTGGCGGCGCCCAATATGCCCTGCCCGAAATTGGCCAGGGCCTGCGGGTAGCAATGGTTCAGGTCAACGCTCAGGCCTTCCATCGCGACCGTGGTGCCGGTGGCGCTGCCGCAAGACACCTGGGAGGCCATGGCGCTGGCCTTGACCAGGCTGGAAGCGGCGTTCATGGCGCCGGCCATGCCCTTCACCTTGGCTTCGCGCGCCTTGCCTTGCAAGTCCGCGAAACGCGGCAGCGCCACCGCCGCCAGCACGCCCAGGATCAGGATCACCGTGATCAGCTCCACCAGCGTGAAACCACGCTCGGCCCGGCGAACCGATGACGAACGGCCCCGGGCAGCTGGCGCAGCGCTGGCCGAGCGCGCAGGCATGGCAGGCGCATCGGGATTGGCTTGCGCGGCGGAATCGGCCTGCGAATGAGAACTGACTTGCGCATGAGAACTGGCTTGCGCGAGGGAATTGGCTTGCGCGAGGGAACTGGCTCGCGCATGAGAACTGGCTTGCGCGAGGGAACTGGCTCGCGCGTGGGAACCGGCTTGCGCGTGGGGTTCGGTCAGCAGCTGAAGTTGGCAATGTTTCACATTCGTCTCCGTCGACCGCAGCCGCTCTCGGTGCCTCCAGGCACCACCATGCGGCCACGGGGTTGATGTCGCTTTTTCGGCCGTCTGATGCCGACCTTTAGTGCTGCGTGGTGTGCGCACGGCACGGCAGCGGCCCTATTTGATGGACGCCCGGCCCAGGTCCCACATGGGCATGAAGATGCCCAGCGCCAACACCAGCACGCCCATGCCCAGGAACCAGATGAGGATGGGCTCCAGCGTGCCCGACAGGCGCTTGACGGCGAAGTCGACGTTGGACTGGTGGTGCTGCGAGATTTCGCGCATCAGCTCTTCCAGGGAACCCGACTCTTCGCCGATGGCGAACAGTTGCACCATGGTGGGCGGCAGTACCGCCATGTTGCGCGCCGCGCTGGCAATCGAGCTGCCGCGCGCCAGCTCCTTCACCATTTGATGCAACCGTGTTTCGTACCACTGGTTGTCCAGCGTGCGCGCAGTGACGGTGAGCGAATCACTCAGCGTCAGGCCGGCGCCCAGGCTGGACGCCAGCGACGCCGACAGCCGCGACAACACGATGCCTTCCAGAATGGGGCCCACCACCGGCAGGCGCAGCTTGATGCGGTCCCAGCGCAGCCGGCCACGGGTGCTGGCCAACCAGCGCCGCCAGCCAAACACCAGGCCGCCGCTGGCGGCCAGCAACAGCGGCCAGCCCTTGATCATGAAGTTGGACAGGCCCAGCAACACCAGCGTCAGCGTGGGCAGCGGCGTGCGCGCCTGCTCGAATACGCGCGCGAAGGCCGGAATGACAAAGATGTTCACCACCACCATCGCCAGCACGCAGGTGAGGATCACAAAAGCCGGGTAGCGCAGCGCCGCCGACACCTGTTCACCGGTCTGGCGTGTGAATTCGCGGTGGCGGTGCAGTTCTGACAACGCCTCGGGCAGGCGGCCGGTTTGTTCACCCACCTGCAGCATGGCCAGGTCGTAGGGCGTCACCAGGCCCGATTTGCGGTGTTCGTGTTCCGCTGCCTTCACCAGGTTGTGGCCGTTGTCCAGGTCGCGGCTGATGCGTTGCATGGCCTCGCGCACCGGCAGGTCTGCCGCGCTGTCGCCCGACAGGTGCAGCGCGCGCATCAGCGGCACCCCGGCGCGCAGCAGCGCCGCCAGTTCGCGCAGCACCATGCCGAATGACATCTGCAGGCGCTTGCTGCTGGGGCCGCCCAGTTTGGGCAGGCGGAACTGCAGCGCCGGGCTGGCAGCCGTGTCATCGTCCGCGGCGGCCGCCCTCGGCGCGGCGGGCGCAGCAGCGGCCTCCGTGCCACGCGGCGCATACTTGCCGGCGCTGCCGGGTTTGTGCTTGATGTCCACCGCCACCCAGCCGCGGCCTGCCAGTTCCCTGGCCACCGCGGCGCTGGAGGCGCCCGCGGCCACGCCGCGGTGCTCGCGCCCAGTGGCGTCGCGCGCGCGGTAGTCAAACAAGGCGGTGGCGGCCATGTGCTGCGGCTCTTGAAGGGAGGATGGCGGTGCCGGGGGCAGGCGCCGCTACATGCCGCGCAGGCCGATGCGCATGGCCTCGTCCAGCGTCGTGTGACCACCCAATGCGGCACGGCAGCCTTCCACGCCCAGGCTGCGGCCCGCCAGCGCGCGCCGCGCGGCTTCGCCGAAGCCGGCCATGTCGTTGCGCATCAGCGTGTTGACGAGATCCTGGTCCATTGACAGCACCTCGTACAGACCGAGGCGGCCTTCGAAGCCGGTGTGGCGGCAGCGCGCGCAGCCGCGCCCGCGCTTCAGCCCCGTGGGGTCCCATTTGCCCGCGCCCAGCTGAGTGTCGAGCCAGGCGCGTTGCTGCGGCGTGGGCAGCACCGGTTCCTGGCAGGCGTGGCAGATCCGTCGCACCAGGCGTTGCGCGACGATGGTCTGCAGCGCGGTGGCCACCATGTAGGGCGCGGCACCCATGTCGATCAGGCGCGCCGCGGCCGAGGCAGCGTCGTTGGTGTGCAGCGTGCTCAGCACCAGGTGGCCGGTGACGGCGGCGCGCATGCAGGTTTCCACCGTGTCGGCGTCGCGCATTTCGCCGATCAGGATGGCGTCGGGGTCTTGCCGCAGCGAGGCCCGCAGCACCTGCGCAAAGCCCAGCCCCACGCGTTCGTTCACGTTCACCTGCGTGATGCCGGGCAGCCGGTATTCCACCGGGTCTTCCGCGGTCACGATCTTGCTGCTGGCCGCGTCCAGCGACGCCAGCGCCGCATACAGCGTGGTCGTCTTGCCACTGCCCGTGGGGCCGGTCACCAGCACCAGGCCGGCGCCGTTGGTCAGCGCCTCGCGCAGGGCCGTCAAACCCCGCACGCCGATGCCCAGCCGGTCCAGCGAGGCCAGCATCGGGTCTTTCAGCAGCAAGCGCATGACCAGCGATTCGCCGTACTGGCCGGGCAGCGTGGACAGGCGGATGTCCACCGTCTGCTGGCGCACCTGCACCACGAAGCGGCCGTCCTGCGGCAGTCGGCGCTCCGAGATGTCCAGCGAGGCCACCAGTTTCAGCCGTGACGCCAGCGCCGGCGCCAGGCGCGACTCGAATTCGGCGTGCGCGCGCAGGTGCCCGTCCACGCGCAGGCGTATGCCCACGGCCTGTGCCATGGGTTCGATGTGGATGTCCGAAGCCTTGGCGCGCACGGCTTCGTCGAACAGGCTTTGCAGCAGCTTGACCACTGGTGCGTCTTCGGTGCCCACTTGCGCGCCCAGGGCGCCGAAGTCGACGGCGTCCACGTCGTTGCTGCGCAGCTCTTCACTGAGCTTCTTGGCCAGGCCGTGGATGTTGTCCTTGGTGCTGTAGATGCGGTCGATCAGCGCCAGCAGGCCCGACTCGGGGATCAGCTCGATGTCGATGGTGCCGCGCAGCAGCCGTGGCAGCTCGTCGATGCTGGCCCAGTCGGTGGGGTCGACCACGGCCACGCGCACGCGGTCGGCGTAGTCGCCCACCGGCAGCACGCGCAGCTTGCGCACCTGCAGTTCGGTCAGCCGGCGCGCCACGGTAAGGTCCACGTTTTCGAGCCGGGGCTCGAAGAACGGGAACTTGAGCTGCGCCGCCAGCAGCCTGGCGATGGTTTCGTCACTGACGAAGCCCATGTCCTGCAGCACGGCGCCCAGCCGGCGCCCGGTCTGCTTTTGCCGCACCAACGCCAGCTGCAGCTGTTCTGGACTCAGCTGGCGTTCACGGATCAACAGTTCGCCGAGGCGAATTTTCGGAATCACGGCAGGTTCCCGAGGTCGGTGTCAGCGCCAGGCCAGCGGCCGACCGCCGTGGTGCCCAACGCAGATGGCGCGAGCCCCTTGCCGCGCCTGTCATCGACTTATCGGCGCCGCGCTGTAACAACTTGAACGCGCTGTGGGGGTTGCCGTGGCCCTTCGGGCTGATTTCCTCTCC
>JBBQMM010000138.1:0-9815 GCA_038328935.1 Burkholderiales bacterium | reverse complement strand
AGCGGGCCGCTCAAGCCCGTGTACCGGTGCCCCGGGCCGCCCGTGCTCTACACCGATGCCTTGTCGCCAGCCGAGGCCAGGGAACAGGGTTGCCGCACCATTGAAGGCGCGGCCATCACGATCATGCAAGGGCCTGCCAAGCCGCGGCCTGCTGCTCCCGGTGCCTCGGGTGCCGCTGCTGGGGCGCAGGGCGCCGCAGCCGGCAGCCGCCCCAACGAAAGCCGGGTCGACCCCGCTGCGCAGCGCGCACGCGATACCGATGCCCGGCGCATTCTGGGCGACGAACTGAAGCGTGAAGAAGATCGTCTGGCCGCCCTGCTCAAGGACTACAGCGGCGGCGAGCCCGAACGCCGAGGCGACGAGCGCAATTTTGCCAAGTACCAGGAACGGGTTGCCGAGCTGAAGGCTGCCGTGCAGCGCAAGGAAGCCGACGTTGCGGCGCTCAAGCGCGAGATCTCCAAATTGCCACCGTGAGTGCAGCCGCTGACCCGGGCCCCGACCTGGGCCGGGTGTGGGCCGGCTTCGACGCCTTCGACCAGCTCGCCACCATGGTGGCCCTGGTCGACCCCGGAGGCCACTGCCTGATGGCCAACTCGGCGCTGGAGAACGCCTTGGGAGTGTCGCGCCGGAACCTGCAGCGCAGCAGCGTCACCGAGTGGCTGGCGCAACCCGACCACTTGCACGAAGCGCTGCACCTGGTCAGCAGCAATCGCGTCGCCAGCAGCCGTTTCGATGCCCAGCTGCAGCGTCCCGCCCATCACCATTCAGCCGGCGTGGGCGAGCCCCTGGCGGTGCACGTGATCGTCAGCCAGACCGAGTGGCCTGGCCGCTTGATGCTGGAGATGATCGAGATCGAGCAGCAGACGCGGCTGGACCGCGAAGAGCGCGTGCACGGTCTGGCGCAGGCCAACAAGGAACTGGTGCGCAACCTGGCGCACGAGATCAAGAACCCGCTGGGTGGCATCCGCGGCGCCGCGCAGTTGCTCGAAATGGAGATCGATTCGCGCGAACTGACGGAGTACACGCGCGTCATCATCCAGGAGGCCGACCGGCTGCAGGCGCTGGTGGACCGCCTGCTGGCACCACACCGCCGCCCCCATGTGGTGGCTGACGTGAACATCCACGAGGTCTGCGAGCGCGTGCGCTCGTTGATCCTGGCGGAGTTTCCACGCGGCCTGACGGTGGTGCGCGACTACGACGTCAGCATTCCCGAGTTCCGTGGCGACAGTGAACAGCTGATCCAGGCGGTGTTGAACATCGCGCACAACGCGGCGCAAGCCTTGGCCGAACGCATGGCCGATGGCCAGGCGCGACTGACCTTGCGTACCCGCGTGGCCCGGCAGGCCACTTTCGGACGCCAGCGTTTTCGCCTGGCATTGGAATTGCATATTGAAGACAACGGCCCCGGCATACCCGAGGCCATACGGGAGCGCATCTTCCAGCCGTTGGTGACGGGGCGGGAGGGCGGTTCCGGGCTCGGATTGACGTTGGCGCAGACCTTCGTGCAACAGCATCACGGCACGATCGAATGCGACAGCGCCCCCGGGCGCACGGTTTTCAAGATCTGGATTCCCTTGCCTTAACGAGACAGTGTTTCATGATCCCGGGCGCGACCCCGGATCATGAAACTTAGCGATGAACGGACAGCCTGCATGAAACCTATATGGGTCGTTGACGACGATCACGCCATACGCTTCGTGCTTGAAAAGGCGCTGGCGCGCGAGCACTTCGAGGTGCGTTGCTTTGCCAACCCGCGGGAGGTGCTGGCGGCGCTGGCCGACGAAGTGCCCCAGGTGTTGGTGAGCGATATCCGCATGCCCGGTGGCAACGGCATCGATCTGCTGGCCGAGGTGAAGCGGCGCTACCCCGGCTTGCCGGTGATCATCATGACGGCCTACTCCGACCTGGACAGCGCCGTCTCTGCGCTGCAAGGCGGCGCCTTTGAATACCTGCCCAAGCCTTTCGACGTCAACAAGGCCGTTGAACTGGTGCGCCGCGCGGTGCAGGAAAGCCAGCGCGAAGAAGTGGCTGACACGAGCCCGGTGCAGGCGCCCGAGATGCTGGGCCAGGCACCGGCGATGCAGGACGTGTTTCGCGCCATCGGCCGTCTGAGCCAGAGCACCGTCACGGTGATGGTGACCGGTGAAAGCGGCACCGGCAAGGAGCTGGTGGCGCGTGCGCTGCACAAGCACAGCCCGCGCGCGGGCGGGCCCTTCGTGGCCATCAACACCGCGGCCATCCCGAAAGACCTGCTGGAGAGCGAACTCTTCGGCCACGAGCGCGGCGCCTTCACGGGCGCGCAGACCACCCGACGCGGCCGCTTCGAGCAGGCCGACGGTGGCACGCTCTTCCTGGACGAGATCGGCGATATGCCGTTCGACCTGCAGACGCGTCTGTTGCGGGTGCTCTCCGACGGCCAGTTCTACCGCGTCGGCGGCCACCAGCCTTTGAAGAGCCAGGTGCGCGTGATCGCCGCCACGCACCAGGACCTGGAAGAACGCGTGCGCCTGGGCGCCTTCCGCGAAGACCTGTTTCACCGCCTGAACGTCATTCGGCTGCGCCTGCCGCCGCTGCGCGAACGCATCGAAGACATCCCGGGCCTGACGCGGCTTTTTCTGGCCAAGAGCGCGCGCGAACTGGGTGTGGACGCCAAGCGCATCACCGAGTCGGCGCTGCAGCGGCTGCAGGCCTTTCCTTTTCCGGGCAATGTGCGCCAACTGGAAAACCTGTGCCACTGGCTGACCGTGATGGCGCCGGCGCAGGTGGTGGAAGTCAAGGATCTGCCGCCGGAGTTGCTGGCCAGCAACCCGCTCGCCCTGGCGATCTCGGATCGCGCGGCCGTCGGGGCGCCGTCCCTGCATCCAGCCGCACACCCACCCGCACACCCAGCCGCTTACCCGTCAGCACAGCCATCAGCCCAGGCGTCAGCACAGGCGTCAGCGCAACCATCAGCGCAGCCATCAGCACACCCATCAGCGCAACCATCAGCGCAACCATCAGCGCAAGCGCAACTCACGGGTGAAGTTTCGCTGGCGACCCCATCGCCGGTGCCCGGTGCGGCCGAAGACGTCAGCGCCCCGGCCATGCCCGGCTGGCTGGCGGAGCTGAAGCGCGACGCGCGCGGGCGGCTGGAGTCCCACGACGCGCATGTCTGGGAGTCGCTGAGCCAGCAGTTCGAGGCCGGCCTGATTCAGACCGCGCTGGAGCTGACGCGGGGTCGGCGCATCGAAGCCGCACAGCGCCTGGGCATCGGCCGCAACACCATCACGCGCAAGATCCAGGAGCTGGGGCTGGACAGCTGAGTTCGGCCAGCAGCCCGGCGCGCGGGCGGGCTGTCAGTTCACTTTCAGGTCCAGCTCCTGCCGGGCTGATGGTCAGTTCACTTCCAGGTCCAGCACCACCGGTGCATGGTCGCTGGGACGTTCGTTCTTGCGCGGCAGCTTGTCAATGACGCAGGCCATGACGGCGGAGCGCAGCGGCTGGCTGACCAGAATGTGGTCGATGCGCAGGCCCTGGTTCTTGCGGAAGGCCAGGTTGCGGTAGTCCCACCAGCTCCAGCTCTTCAGCGGCTGCTCGAAGAGGCGGAAGGCGTCCACCAGACCCAGTTCCAGCAAGCCCTGGAAGTGAGCACGCTCCTGTGGGGTGCAGAGGATCTGCCCGGCCCACGCGATGGGGTCGTAGACGTCGCGGTCCTCCGGTGCGATGTTGTAGTCGCCCATCAGCACCAGCCTGGGGTGGCGTGAGAGTTCGTCGCGCACCCAGTCCTGCAGCGCCTGCAGCCAGCGCAGCTTGTAGACGAACTTGTCGCTGTCGGGCGCCTGGCCATTGGGAACATAAGCGCCAATGATGCGCACGCCGCCCACCGTGCCCGCGAGCACGCGCGCCTGTTCGTCTTGCAGCCCCGGGATGTTTTTCACCACCTCCAGCGCCGGCTCGCGGCTGACCAGCGCCACGCCGTTGTAGGTTTTCTGCCCGAACCACTGCACCTCGTAACCAGCCGCCCGCATCTCGGCATGCGGAAACTTGTCGTCGGTGAGCTTGGTCTCCTGCAGCACCAGCGCATCCATCGGGTTGGCCTGCAACCAGTCCAGCACCTGGGGCAGGCGCACGGCGAGGGAGTTGACGTTCCAGGTGGCGAGTTTCAAGGCGGTCCTGAGTTGCTGTTCATATTAAACGCGTTTACCGATTCCCTGCGCGGTGTCTTCGGCCACGCGCGGGTGCCTGCCCAGTCAGACGGCGCCTGACTGTTCCGGTGATTTAGACGTTGAATCACGCGGCGGCGGTATCAGAAACAGCGCTGCGAGTTCCGCGTACATCGGCCGTGCCACCAGCCGTGAAACGCCGCTGGCGAGCAACGCGCAGGCCATCAGGCTGAGCACCATCGTCTGACCCGAGACCATCTCCATCACGATGATGAAAGCCGTGATCGGCCCCTGGGTCGTGGCCGAAAGGAAGCCGACCATCCCCAGAGCAATCAGCGGGATCGCAGCCTCGGGCCCGACGCCCGTCAGGAGCGCGATGTCGCGCCCGATGCCTGCCCCGATGGTCAGTGACGGTGCAAAGACGCCGGCCGGTACGCCGGTCCAGGCCGATAGCCAGGTGGCACAGAACTTCAGCAGCGTGAAAACGCCGGGCAGTTCGGCGTGGCCCTCGAGCATGGCTTTGGTTGGCGCATAGCCAGCGCCTGCCGTGGTGCCGCCCGTCACGATGCCGATGACGGCCACCACGAGAGCGCAACCGGCAGCAAACCGCAAGGGGTGAGTCGATCGCCACTGGCTGAACCGATCGGGCGTGCCCCGCAGCGACAGCACGTGCAACCGCGAGAACAGCCCACCGCAAAGGCCGGCTCCAATGGCCACCAGCAGTCCCGGGCCCAGAAGGGACCAGGACAACTCCTGCACCCGAAGTCGACCGAAGTAGCTCAGGTTGCCGAACACCGAGACGGACACCAGACCGGCCAGCACGATGCTGGAGATCACCAGGGCACTGTGCGAAATGCTGCGGCGGCGCGACAACTGCTCGAGTGCAAAGACGATGCCGCCCAGCGGCGTATTGAATGCCGCTGCAATGCCTGCCGCGGCGCCGGCAACCATCAGGTCGTGGGCGTCGATGCCGGACTGCGCAGAGAGCCAGCGCCGCGCGTGCACCATGACGCCTGCGCCGACCTGCACGGTCGGTCCTTCGCGGCCTATCGAGAGCCCCGCCAGCAGACCGCCTGAGACGAGCCCGATCTTGTGCAGCGATACCTTCAGCGACACCAGCCAACCCTGCTGCGCTGGCTCGGAGTCGATGTCCAGCGCACGCACCACTTGCGGAATCCCCGATCCGACGGCGCCCGGCGCGAATCGTCGCGTCCACCACAGCAGGCCCACCGTCAGCGCCGGGGTCCAGGCCAGCGCGGCATAGGGTGCCCAGGGGGTCACCCCCCGAAGCGATGTGAAGCCGTGGCTGGCCGCTTCCGCCAGCAGGGTGAAGCCGACGACGACTGCGCCGGTCACGGCTGCGTACGCAAGAACGACCGCACGATCAAACCATTGCCGTCCCGCGATCAATTCATCGCGCAGGTTGCGCCAGAAGTCGGGTTCTATATCCCGAACGGCCGACCAGCCCCGCGTCAGAGCAGCGCGGCCGGCGCGGCAGCCGCGGACAAGAGCCGCCGCGACGCGCCGAGGCCGACCGTCAGCCGCACGGCCGGTTGTCGTGCGCTCTTGCGGCCGCGGCGCTTCGTCGGGCCCGGTCCCCGGGGCGGTCACGGTTGTGTGCTCGCGTGCATTCGCGACCTCCGCCACGGCTTCGGGCTCGATGTGAGGCGGTCATGGCGCGCGGAGCCCGTCGGATCCATCGTCGGAAGCAAAGCAGGATTGGACAATTTCACTCTTCTGCCGGCTTCACCGAAACGCACAGCCTGCCGTCTTCCCGTGCCGAACCGTGGCGGACGTGGCGTTGGCGCTACATCTGCGCCAGTGGGATGCCTGCAGCCCTTTCGTCGGGATGCAAGACGGCGATCAGCAGCGCCAGGTCATGATCCATGCGCTCCAGAGTCTTCGCGTCGAGCGTCGCCAGCGCGTCCGGCAAGACACCGGCAAAGGGACCAGGCGCCTTGCGCAGCACGCGCCCGCCGGCGGGCAGGATGCGAAGCTGCACAGCGCGGCGGTCAGGTGCATTCTTCTCGGCCGCGATCATCGTCGCCGCCACCAGCGCCTTGACCAGATTGCTGGCTGTCGTCTGGTGGATGTCCATGAACGCGGCCAGGCTGCTGACGCCAATTCCCGGATGGGCCCGAATGACACTGAGTGCCCACAGTTGCGCCCCGCCGACTCCGGCCTTCTTCTCGACTTGCTGGAAGTGCGTCTTCACGGCATTGAAGACGAGGCGGAAGCGCCGCAGCACGCGCACTTCGGGTGCGCTCAGTTCCCGCTGGGCAACGGGGCTGACGGTCTTTGCCGGGGTGACGGGTTTCTTGGTGACCATTTGAAATCATAGGCGCCGGGCGGAGAGCAACGCACTGGCGCGGTGCCGCATCACCCAGTCACTGACACCGGAGCATGCCAAGAAAAGGGGGTCCCGCAAGGGGACCCCAAAGGACAAGTCAAAGCTCCTTGTCGCTCGACGCCACAAACGCGCCAGCCGACGCCGAAGTATATTTGTTTCAATGCTTCTGCAACTGCTGGAGAACCCGACCCGGCCGCATCTTATTTCGTCGGGTACTGAAGGTCTGCACGTCGGTTCTGCGCCCACGCCTCTTCGTCATGGCCAGTGGCTTTGGGTCTGCTCTCGCCCCAGCTGGTGGCCTCTGCCTGCGAATCCTTGACGCCGTAGATCCTCAAGGCCCGCAGTACCGCCTCTGCCCGCTTCTGGCCCAGCGCCAGGTTGTATTCAGCGCCGCCACGCTCGTCGGCACTGCCTTCGATCTTGATCGCGACCTTGGGGTTCGACGCCAGGAACTTGGCGTGTCGCTCGACCACGGCGGTGTAGTCCTGCTTCACCGTGAAGTCGTCAAAGTCGAAATACACGCTGCGCTCGGTGGAAATGTTGCTCGCGGGGTCGAGATAGGCCGGCAGCGTCACGGTGGCGACGTTGGAGGACGGTGCGATCAACCGCGGCGCGGCCGCAGCGGCTGGCGCTGTCGCTGGTGCCTGGGCTGCGGAGTTGGGGGCAACGGTGGCTTGCATCTGGGCCGACGCCGGCGGCGGCGTCATTGGTGTGCTGCTGCAGGCAGCCAGCAACGCCACCACAGCGGCCAGAACGAGGTTTGACTGGATGTGGGTCATTGAGCAATCTCCAATGTTGTCGACGGATGTCCGCGCTGACGGGGCGATCCCATCGTCGGAGAGCGAATGATAGAACAAATACATTCTGACAAATGCACACGCGACCCGCAAGGCGTCGGCTTTTCACGCCGGGCCGTGCTGGGCTGAAGATCGCTCAGCGGCGAATCATGTGACCTGCGCCAGCACGCGCTCGAGCAGCATCGCCATCTCTTGCGGCCCTTCAAGGCAGAACCGGGCTCGACTGGCCGGGTCTTCGCGACCGATCCGCAGCGTCAGCCAGTGCGCGGGCGCAGAGACGAACACCGGTTCGTCATTGACATCGTCGCCGGCGAAGAAGGCCGCGGCGGCGTCCAGACGGGCCACGAGCGCGTGCACGGCCTGCGCCTTGTCGGGCGCATCTGCGGCCACCGCATTCACCACCATCTTGCCGGCAAACAGGCGCACGCCGGTCGGTTCAGGCGTCAGCAGGTCGGCCAGCAGACGCTGGGCCTGCGCCCGATCGCGTGACAAGCGGTAGTGCAGCGCAATCGACAGGCCCTTGTCCTCCACCTCGACGCCGGCCCGTCGCAACGGGGCGGCGTGCGCCCGCAAGGTGGCGCGAAATCCGTCCAGTTGGCTGGCCAGGGCGACAGCCGGGATGCCGCCAGCAGCGGCCAGGTTGTCCTCCTCGGCGCCGTGGTTGCCGACGATGAATTGCGGCTCGAATCCCAGGCGATCGCGCACATCGGCCACCGCGCGGCCGGTGACGATGGCCACCGGCAGCCTGCTGGCCAGTGCCTTCAGGCGCGTGGCCACGGCCGCCGAGATGCGGGCGTCTTCCGGGCGCGCCACGATGGGCGCCAGCGTGCCGTCGAAGTCGAAGGCCATCAGCGGCCGCAGCCGCAAGACCGCGGCCAGCGCAGCCTCTCCTTCGGGTGTGAACAGATGCTGCATCGACTCCATCATCCGATCTGGTGCCGTTTCACGCGCGCCTCGATGCGGGCCCGCAACCGCCAGCGTCCGGCATCGGCCAGCATGCGCCCGGCCCAGCGGAAGACGTTGAACTCGCGCACCGTGCTGCGCAGGCTGGCCATGCGTTCGCGCTGCTCGGCGGCGGGCATGGTGGCCGCACGTTGCAGCGCGTCGGCGGTTTCTTCGACGTGGTAGGGGTTCACGATCAGGGCCTCGGCCAGCTCGCGCGCGGCGCCGGCAAAGCGGCTCAGGATCAACACCCCCTGCAGGTCGTCGCGTGCCGCCACAAACTCCTTGCACACGAGGTTCATGCCGTCGTGCAGGCTCGTCACGACACAGATGTCGGCGGCACGAAACAGTTCCATCACCGCGTCGTGCTCATGGTGCGTGGCCAACAGGTGCACGGGCTGGTAGCCGGGCCGGCCGAAGCGCTGGTTGATGCGCTCGGTGACACGCTCGACCCGTTCCTGGAAGCTGCGGTACTCGTCGAGCGCCGCGCGCGTGGGTGCCGCCACCTGCACGAAGACGAAGCGGCCGATCCACTCGGGCCACTTCTCCAGCAGTCGCTCGACCGCGTTCAGCCGCTCCAGAATACCCTTGGTGTAGTCGAAGCGGTCCACGCCGACGGCCAGGCAGACGTTGGCCGGCAGGCCCAGGCGGTCGATGACCGCTTGGCGGCACCCAGGCACGCTGGACCAGGCTGCAACCTCTGCGGCGCCCGGCCACTCGATGGAGATGGGGTAGCTCTCGACCAGCGTTTCCTTCTCGCGGAACGCGATCGTCGAGTGCTCGTGTTCGATGCGCGCCTCCAGATATCGATCCACCGTCTCGATGAAGTTCTTGCAATGGAAGCGCGTGTGGAAGCCCAGGATCGTGCTGCCCAGCATGCCCTCCAGAATCTCGCGGCGCCAGGGGCAGATGCCGAAGGACTCCGGGTTCGGCCATGGGATGTGCCAGAACGTCAGGATCGTGGCCTGGGGCAGCTTCTCGCGCACCATTGCCGGCAGCAGTGCGAAGTGGTAGTCCTGCACCAGCACCACGGGGTCTTCGCTGCGGGCCTCGGCCACCACCGCATCGGCGAAGCGCTGGTTGACCGCCTTGTAGGCTTCCCAGTCCGACTCGCGGAAGACAGGCCGCACATGGGCCACGTGGCACAGGGGCCACATGCCTTCGTTGGCGAAGCCGTAGTAGTAGCCCTGTTCCTCTTCGGCCGTCAGCCAGATGCGGCGCAGCCAGTAGTCGTCTTGCCCGGGCGGCACCAGCACGCGGTCGCCGGCGTCCACCACCTCGCGGTCGGCGCCGCCGCTGCCGTGGGCAATCCAGGTGCCGGAGCAGGCCCGCATCACGGGCTCGACCGCCGTCACCAGGCCGCTGGCCGGCCGCTTCACGACGATGCCCTGGTCGCCGCGCTCGTGGATGTAGGGCTCGCGGTTGGACACCACGATCACCTGATCGCCGCTGAGCTGGGTGTGCAGCAAGGTGCGCAAGCGTTCGGCCGTCCACTCGGTTGCGGGGCCCTGCGAGCGGCGGAACTCATCTTCCATGTCGCGCAGCCGAGCACGCAGGTCGGCAGCAAACGGCTCCAGTTCAGGC
>JBBQMM010000137.1:0-9861 GCA_038328935.1 Burkholderiales bacterium | reverse complement strand
GCGGGCTCGCCGCATGCGGCTCGAAACCCCCGCCTCGCCCCCAACCCTCTCCCTGGAAGGGAGAGGGAGCAAAGGCCCGGCCGTGACGCCCTTTTTTCTCCGCGAACGCCGGGCGCCGACAGGGGCCTTGGATGCTCTCAGTAGTACGCGGTAAAACTGCGGGAGGATGTTCTTCTCTGTCAAACCTGCTCGTTGATGCGTTTGCGTTTGCGTTTGCGTATGCGTATGCGTATGCGTATGCGTATGCGTATGCGTATGCGTATGCGTATGCGTATGCGTATGCGTGATGCTTGATGCTTGATGCTTGATGCGTGATGCTTGATGCGTGCCGTAAACTCAGGGCTTCGACGCACCCCGAAAGCAAGCCATGCGCACGACTCTGGCTATCGATGACGACGTGCTGGCTGCAGCCAGGCACCTTGCGCAGCATGAACAAAAGACCGTCGGTGAAGTGATCTCTTCGCTGGCCCGGCAGGGGCTGGGCCGAAGCGGGCGTGGTTCACGCTCTGAACGCAACGGCATTCCCCTGCTGCCAAGCAAGAAGACGGCTTCGCCGGTCACGCTTGAACTGGTCAATCAACTTCGAGACGAGCAGCCATGACACGCTACCTGCTCGATGTCAACGTGCTCATTGCCCTGGTTGACCCAGCCCACGTTCAGCACGAAGCGGTTCACGACTGGTTCGGTCGCGTCGGGCACAAGGCATTTGCCACTTGCCCCATCACAGAGAACGGCCTCCTGCGCATCGTGGGGCACCCGAAGTACCCCAACTCGCCCGGGCCGCCGGGCGCGGTCGCCCACGCCCTGCTGGCCATACGCGCACTTCCCGGCCACAACTTCTGGCCTGACAGCATCAGCCTGGCTGACGGCACGCTCATCACGGCCTCGCTGCTGACCAGCCCTTCCAGGGTGACCGACAGCTACCTGCTGGCACTGGCGCGTGCCAACAAAGGCCGACTGGCCACGCTGGACCACAAGTTGGCGCCGGACGCCGTTGCGCAAGGCAAGGCTTCATTGACGCTGATCTGAAGCCAACCGACGCTGCCGTGCCGCGGCATCTGCCGGCCTGCATGCTTTGGCCGCCAGCCTGAACGTGTTCGGCACCACCGGCTGGCGCTTGCCCACGTTGATCGATACCGGTGCTTCCGGCTGCAACTTCACTTACAGCGGCACCGACTGCGGCTACAACGTGCAGACCATCTCGCCCGACGGGCAAACGGTGTACAGCGAGCTGGCGCACCTGTACTACACCAGCTTGGGCAACCTGGGCTACTGCGACACCACCGGTGATTGCTCGGCAGGCAATCCATCCACGGCACTCGACTACATGCTCAGCAACACCGGTGGCTTTCGCAACCTGCAGGCCTGGGCTTACTGGTCCGGTGTTGCCTACGCGCCGTCGCCCGTTGGCGACCAGTGGGGCTTCGATACCGGCGTCGGCTACCAGGGCAACGACGGCCAGGGCGGTGAGTTCTACGCCTTGGCTGTGCTCCCCGGCGATGTGACCGCTTCTGTGCCGGAGCCACAAACACTGGCACTGGCACTGCTGGCATTCGGCGCCGCAGTGGCGGCGGGCCGCAAGCGGGCACGTTGATGCTTCGGCGCTTCGGGTCAACCAGCACTTCAGCGGCCACAGCACAGCGCACGCCATAGAACCCAAAGAGCTTGGGTTTTTTATAAGATACCGACCTTGTTTCGCATGCACGGCTTGCGGGTGGTGATCTACCCCAACGACCATCGGCCGGCGCATGTGCACGTCATCGGCAGGGGATGCGAAGCGGTGTTCAAACTGAACTGCCCTGCCGGCCCGGTGAACTTGCGCGAAAACCAGGGTTTTCAGCGCGCTGAATTGAACCGTATTGCCACCGCGTTGGCCCGGCACCTGCCCGACGCCTGCCCGACGCCTGCACCGAATGGAGCCGCATTCATGGAACTGACTGACGAGGCCGTGGCCGCCGCCAACCGCCGCGCACAGGCCCAGCGCAGCCAGCACCCGGGTGTGCTGAAGGCGCGGTTCGACCGGCGCACCGCACGGCTGGTGCTGAACCTGGATTCAGGGCTGCAGGTGGCGTTCTTGCCGGCGCAGGCGCAGGGGCTGGAGCAGGCAACGGCTGATGAGCTGGCTGAAATCGAGATCAGCCCTTCAGGCCTGGGGCTGCACTTTCCTCGCCTGGACGCTGATCTGTATGTCCCTGCCTTGCTGGAGGGCTTTTTGGGCTCGCGGCGCTGGCTGGCCCAGCAGCGCGGCCGACTGGGTGGGGTCGCCAATACGGAGGCCAAAGCTCAAGCAGCGCGGCGCAATGGGCGCCTGGGTGGGCGGCCACGCAAGGTTGCGGTGCTGGGCTGAAACGGGCCCTTGAACCGGCTGCTTCGCACGCCGGGTCTGATGCGGGCGCGATCGGCGAATGGTGTGGCTCGACCTGATCTTCAGCTTGCGGAAAGCCGCTTCAAGTGCCGCTGCACCTGTTCCCGCACCCGCACCGGCGCGGTGCCGCCCAGCACCTGGCGCGCGTTCAGTGATCCGCGCAGCGTTAGCACCTGCGCCACATCGTCGGTGATGCTGCCGTTCAGCGCCTGCAGCTCGGTCAGCGTCAACGCCGACAGGTCGATGCCGCGCGCAATGGCGGTCTTCACCGCATGCGCCACGGTCTCGTGCGCGTCGCGGAACGGCAGGCCCTTTTTCACCAGGTAGTCGGCCAGGTCGGTAGCGGTGGCATAACCTCTCAGCGCTGCGGCTTCCATCGCGGGCTTCTTGACCACGATGCCGCCCACCATCTCGGCCATGATGCGCAGCGTGTCACCCAGCGTGTCGACGGTGTCGAACAGCGGCTCCTTGTCTTCCTGGTTGTCCTTGTTGTAGGTCAGCGGCTGGCCCTTCATCAGCGTCATCAGGCCCATCAGATGGCCGACCACGCGGCCGCTTTTTCCGCGCGCCAGTTCGGCCACAACCGGGTTGCGCTTCTGCGGCATGATGCTGCTGCCGGTGCAGTAGCGGTCGGCCAGGTCAATGAAGCCGAAGTTCTGGCTCATCCAGAGCACGATCTCCTCACTCAGGCGCGACACGTGCACCATCGCCAGCGCGGCGAAGGCGGTGAATTCGATGGCGAAGTCGCGGTCGCTGACGGCGTCCAGGCTGTTTTGGCAGACTTCGTCGAAGCCGAGCAGGCGCGCCACCCGTTCGCGGTCCAGCGGATAGCTGGTGCCGGCCAGTGCGGCGGCGCCCAACGGCAGGCGGTTGACGCGTTTGCGCACGTCGGCCAGGCGTTCGGCGTCGCGCGCAAACATCTCCACATAGGCCAGCAGGTGGTGCGCAAAACTCACCGGCTGCGCCACCTGCATGTGCGTGTAGCCGGGCATCACGGTGTCGGTGTGGCTGGCGGCCAGTTCAACCAGCGCGCGCTGCATGGCGGCCAGCAGCCGCGCCAGTTGGTCGATCTCGCCGCGCAGCCACAGGCGGATGTCGGTGGCCACCTGGTCGTTGCGGCTGCGGCCGGTGTGCAGCCGCTTGCCGGCGTCGCCCACCAACGCCGTCAGGCGCGCTTCGATGTTCAGGTGCACGTCTTCCAGTTCCAGCTTACAGACGAACTGGCCGGCTTCGATTTCCTGCCTGATCTGCGCCATGCCACGCTGGATGTCGGCCAGGTCGTGTGCGCCGATCACGCCTTGCGCAGCCAGCATGTCGGCATGCGCCAGGCTGCCTGCGATGTCGGCCTGCCACAGGCGTTTGTCGAATGAAACGCTGGCGGTGTAGCGCTGCACCAGTTCGCTCATCGGCTCGCTGAACAGCGCCGACCAGGCTTGTTGCTTGTTGGCCAGCGGGTCGTCAGAGGGTTGGCCAGGCGGCTGGTGGGTGGGCGGGCTGGGGATGGTCATGGGCGGGGAGGGCGGGGGTCGGCGGGGTGGTCGGCGAGGTCAGCGACGGGGCAATCAGAGGGATCGAGGGGCGCAGTGCCAGAGGCAGGGCAAGGACCAGGGTCCATTCCGTATTATCCGGGCCGTATGCGCAGCTTCTTGAAATGAGAAAACCGCGGCGACGGGGTCTGGTGCCTGGCGTCCCCGGGGCGGCGTCGGCCAGCAGCCTGCGCTCGGACAGCCTGCGCTCAGACAGTCTGTGGCCCGAATCCACGGAGCAGTCGGCTCTGGAGGGCTCGGTCTCGGCCATTTCGCGCTTCGACCCCTTGTTCGAGGAGCGCGCGCGTTTGCAGGCGCAGGCGGCGGCGGCGTTCGACGTCTGCCATCCGGCGCTGGCGCTGCGCGCGGTGCTGCTGGTGCAGGCGGTGCTGGTGGTGGCGGCAGTGGCCGGGGCGCACAGCTTGCAGCAGTGGGGCACGCGCCAGGCTTTGATGAGTTTTGGTGGCCTGCTCGCCACCTTGTTGTGGCTGGTGGTGGTGTGCGCGCTGCGGCAGCGGCTGGCGGGCAGCCCGGTTGCGCACCGAGCCGGCGTGGTGCTGGCGCTGGGCGCCGCGTCGGCCGCCGTGGGTTGGCTGCCGATGGCCTGGGCCGGGATGGTGGCGTCAGACGGCTTCACCCTGGCTGCCGTGCTGGGCGCCGGCGTGGGCCTGGCGGGCCTGCTGTGGGCGTGGCTGGATGCCCGCTCGCGCATCTGGCACCCGGCACATGCCAGCGCGCGGCTGGCCGAACTGCAGTCGCGCATCAGGCCGCACTTTCTGTTCAATGCGCTGAACTCGGCGCTGGCGCTGGTGCGCGCAGAGCCCGCGCGCGCCGAAGCCGTGCTGGAAGACCTGGCGCAGTTGTTCCGCGTGGCGTTGGCCGACGCCGGGGCCTCGGTGTCGCTGCGTGAAGAGATCGACCTCGCACGACGCTACCTGGCCATCGAGGAAGTGCGCTTCGGCCCGCGCCTGGTGGTGCAGTGGCAAATCGACCCGCGTGTGTTTGAAGCCCGTGTGCCGCCGCTGGTGCTGCAGCCGCTGGTGGAAAACGCGGTGCGACACGGCATCGAGCCGGCACCTGAAGGCGGGCATGTCAGCATCAGTGGGCAATTGCAGCGCGGCCAGGTGGTGCTGCTGGTGACCAACACGCTGGGCGACGACGCCGGCAGCCCGGGCCATGGCATGGCCTTGCACAACATCCGCGAGCGCCTGCGGCTGCTGCACGACGTGGGCGCCCAGTGCGACGTCTGGCACGAGCCCGCCGCCAAGGGTTATGACGGTGGCGGCCTGTTCCACGCCCGCATCACGCTGCCGGCGCCGTGACGGCCGGCCGCTGCAGCACCGCGCTGAGTTTCATGGTGCGGGGCAACGCCCCGGATCATGAAACACTTTTACATTGAGCCTGTGATGACGCTGCAGCTGTTGATCGTGGACGACGAGCCGCTGGCGCGCTTGCGCTTGCGCACGCTGGTCGCCGACGTGCAGGCCAGCGCAGCGCCAGGCGCTGGCGCCGCCTGGGTGGTAGCCGGCGAAGCCGCCAGCGCCGATGAAGCACTGCGGCTGCTGAACCAGCACACCGTGCACGCGCTGCTGCTGGACATCCAGATGCCCGGCCGCAGCGGCCTGCAGCTGGCACAGGCGCTGCGCGCCATGGCCGAGCCGCCGGCGGTGGTATTCGTCACCGCCCACGATGAACACGCGCTGCAGGCCTTCGAGCTGCACGCGGTGGACTATCTGACCAAACCCGTGCGCCGCGAGCGCCTGGCCGAAGCCCTGCAGCGCTTGGCTGATCGTGTGCAAAGCAGGCTGCCTGCGCCGGGGGCCGGCAGCGCTGCAGACCCTGTGCCGCTTGTAGCCGGCGCCGCTGCGGCGGCTCCGCCTGCAGCCCGCAACGCTGCAGCGGCGGTGCTTGCAGCCGGCGCCGCTGCAGCGGCGGTGCTTGCAGCCAACACCGCTGCTGCGGTGGTGCTTGCGGCCAACACCGCTGCTGCGGTGTTGGTGATCCATCAACGCGACCGGCTGCTGCGTCTGCCTGTGGCCGACCTGCTGTATTTCCGCGCCGACCACAAGCAGGTGCTGCTGCGCACCGCCGACGCCAGTTACCTGATCGACGAAAGCCTGGCCGAACTGGAAGACCGCCTGGCCGCGCTCGGCGGCGCATTCATACGCGTGCACCGCAACGCGCTCGTGGCCCTGTCGGCGATGCGTGAACTGGAACTGCGACAGGAAGCCTTTGCCACGCGACCAGATACCAGCGAGGGCTGGGCCGTGCGCGTAGCGCCGCTGGACGAGTGGCTGTCGGTGTCGCGGCGGCAGGTGGCGGCGGTGAAGGCTGCACTGGGCGCCGGGCCGGGCTGAGAGGCCTGCACTATCGCTCGTCCCATCGCCCGTCCCATGACCTGCCCCATGACCCGCCCCATGACCCGCATCAGCCATTGGCCGCCGCCCACGGCGCAGTCAACCCGTGTTGCGCAGCCCCGCGGCAATACCGTTGATCGACAGGTGGATGCCGCGCTGCATGCGCCCTACCTCCGGGCTCACCGGCCCCGCAGCACCGCTGCGGCTGCGGTAGCGCCGCAGCAGTTCGACCTGCAGGTGGTTCAGCGGGTCCAGGTACGGGAAGCGGTGCGCGATGCTGCGCGCCAGCGCCGGGTTGGTGTGCAGCCGTTGCGGCTCTCCCGTGATGAGCGTCAGCGCGTCGTTGGCGCGCTGCCACTCGGCCTTCAGCGCCTTGAAGATGCGCTTGGCGGCGGCCTTGTCTTCCACCAGTTCGACGTAGCGCGACGCGATGCGCAAATCGCTCTTCGCCAACACCATGTCCAGGTTGCTCAGCAGCGTGCGGAAAAACGGCCACTGCTTGTGCATGCGGCGCAGCAGCTCCACCTGTTGCGCGTGGTCGCCTGCGGCCACGAA
Organism: Burkholderiales bacterium; assembly: GCA_038328935.1. Taxonomy (GTDB): domain Bacteria; phylum Pseudomonadota; class Gammaproteobacteria; order Burkholderiales; family Burkholderiaceae_C; genus Rubrivivax. The sequence goes on along the minus strand of JBBQMM010000137.1, from coordinate 3,058 downwards.
CTGCTGCACGGCCGAACCAAAGCCGCACCAGCCGGGCAGGGCCATGCGGCACTGGCCCCAGGAAAAGCCCCACGGAATGGCGCGCAGGTCTTCGATGGCGCGCGTGGCCTTGCCGTCCTTGGAACGAGCAGCCGGGCGGCTGCCGATGTTCAGCTCGGCTATCTCGCGGATGGGCGTGGCGGCGAAGAAGTAGTCGGTGAAACCCGGCGTGCCGTAGACCAGTTTCCGATAGGCCTGGTAGCTGAGTTCACTCAAGGCCGCGGCGGCGTCCAGAAAGGCCTTGGGTGCCGTTTTCGTGGGGTGCAGCATGGTGGCTTCCAGCGTCGCGGCGACCAGCGTTTCCAGGTTGCGCCGGCCGATCTCGGGGTGCGCATACTTGCTGGCGATGACTTCGCCCTGTTCGGTCAGCCGGATCTGGCCATTCACCGTGCCCGGTGGTTGCGCCAGGATGGCCTGGTAGCTGGGCCCGCCGCCGCGGCCCACGGTGCCGCCGCGGCCGTGGAACAGACGCAGCTTGATGGCGGGGTTGGTGGCTCGGTTGGTGGCGGGGTTGGTGGCTGTGTTCGTGGATGAGGGGCCGGCCGCCGCACACGCCCGGGCGACCTCGGCAAACAGCGCCACCAGCGCGGTCTCGGCGCGGTACAGCTCCCAGTTGCTGGTGAAGAAGCCGCCGTCCTTGTTGCTGTCGCTGTAGCCCAGCATCACGTCTTGCTCGCCGCTGCTGCGTTGCACCAGCCCCAGCACGCCGGGCAGCGCGTAGAACTCGCGCATGATGGGTTCGCTGCGGCGCAGGTCGCCGATGGTTTCGAACAGCGGCACCGTGATCAGGGCCGCCACCGCCAGCACGTCGGCGGCCGCATCGCCGGTGGCGTCGCCGGGACCCACCGCGTCCAGCGTGCCGGTGAGCAGGCCGGTCTCTTTCTGCAGCAGCAGCACTTCCAGCAGGTCGCTGACCTCTTCGGTGTGGCTGATGATGCAGTGGCGCAGGGCCTCGCGGCCGTATGCGGCCAGTGCCCGCCGCGCGGTCTCGAAGATGGCCAGCTCGCCCTGCGCCAGAGCAGAGTAGCGGGCGCCGTGCACGCGCAAGGGCCGCGCGTCGTTCAGCAGCGCCAGCAGCAAGGCGCGGCGTTCGGGTTCGGCCAGTGAGCTGTAGTCGGCGTGCACGCGCGCCACGCGCAGCAACTCGGCAATCACGGCTTCATGCTGGTCCGAGCTTTGGCGCAGGTCCAGCGTCGCGAGGTGAAAGCCGAACACCTGCACCGCGCGCATCAAGGGCGCCAGGCGCGGGCCCACCAGCGCCTGCGCATGGTGCGATGCCAGCGAACGCGCGATGACGCGAAGGTCTTGCAGAAACTCGTCGGCCTGGCCGTAAGGGGCTTGCGGCACCACGGCGTGGCGCAGCGCCTCGGTGCCGGTGAGCTGGTGCAGCGTGGCCGCCAGGCGCGCATAGACGCCGATCAGTGCGCGGCGGTAGGGTTCGTCCTGCCGGTGCACATGCTGGTCGGGTGAGCGGCTGGCCAACGCGCTCATCTCGGCCGACACCGGCGCCAGCGTGCCGCTGATCGACAGCTCGGCGCCCAGCGCGTGCACCTCGGTCAGGTAGTGCCGCAGCGCCACCTCGGCCTGGCGCGAAAGCGCATGCGACAGCGTGGCTGCGGTGACGTTGGGGTTGCCGTCGCGGTCGCCGCCGATCCAGTGGCCCATGCGCAGGAAAGACGCCACCTCGTGACCGGGCAGCGCACGTTCGAGCTCTCGGTACAGGCGCGGAATCTCAAGCAGGAAGGTGCTGCTGTAGTAGGACAGCGCGTTCTCGATCTCGTCGGCCACCGTCAGCTTGGCAGTGCGCAGCATGCGCGTCTGCCAGAGCTGCGTGATGCGCGCGCGCAGCAGTGCTTCGTTGTCAGCGCGCTGGGTGTCGGTGCCGTGCAGCGCCAGTTCGTCGCGCGCACCCACCAGCTCGGCCACCGCACGTTCGGCGTCAAGGATGCTCTTGCGCTGCACCTCGGTGGGGTGGGCGGTGAGCACGGGTGAGATGTAGGCTTCTTTCAGCACGGCTGCAATGTCGGCGGCGTGGTGGTCGGCGCGGTGCAGGCGCTCCAGCGTCAGCGCCAGCGAGCCGTCTTGCTGGTCGCCCGCGCGTTCGTGCACGGCGCGGCGGCGCACATGGTGGCGGTCTTCGGCGATGTTGGCCAGGTGGCTGAAGTAGCTGAAGGCGCGGATGACGGTCACCGTCTGGTCGGCCGAAAGGTTCTTCAGCAGCCGGTCGAGCACGCGGCCGGCGCTGGCGTCGGCTTTCAGCCGGTAGGCCACCGAGAGCTGGCGCACGCGTTCGATGAGGTCGAACGCGGCCGCGCCTTCTTGTTCGCGGATGACGTCGCCCAGCATGCGGCCGAGTAACCGGATATCTTCGACCAGCGGCTTGTTCTTGTGCGCGGCGTCGGTTTCAGCGGGGGACGCCGTCTTTCTGGAGCGTGGAGCGGCAGCTTTGAGTGGGCTTGTGGCGTGTGGCATGGAGGCTCGAAGGCTGTAACCAAGTTACCAATTGTGATGTACCACCTGTGATGCAAGACTTGTGCCCACTGGCGACTGACTGGTTCCCTCTCAAACTCAGTGGAGATGCTTAGGGTGAGGGTCAGCGTGACCTGTTCCCTCTCCCTGCCAGGGAGAGGGTTAGGGTGAGGGTGACTTGTTCCCTCTCCCTTTCAGGGAGAGGGCTAGGGCTGCCCCTTACCCACAATTGATCGGAGCTCTGCTGTCCTTGCCGAGAACGAAGCCTTCGCACAGCGTGATGAGTTGCGCCTGACCACGCCAGATGACTTCATGGCCAGGGGGGGGATCCTTGCGACGGCCGATATAGCCGCCGAGTCGAGCGACCAGGCGAACGGCAGCACCCAGTGTCCTGGGTGTGGCTAATCGTTTTTTTTTGCGTAGGCGGCGAGCACTTCGATCTCAATGTCGGAGAACAATATTTCGGCAGGGAGTTCGGGACAGGTTCTGCCGAGTAGCGTCATGAGCATGATGCGCCAACCGATAACGAGCCGGATGGCGATGGCGCGCT
>JBBQMM010000136.1:0-9865 GCA_038328935.1 Burkholderiales bacterium | reverse complement strand
GCCAGCGGCGACATCGGCCGCGCCAGCTTCCTGATCAAGCACGCACCCGCTGGTTTTGCCATCTACTCGGGCGACGACAGCACCGCGGTGGCCTTGATGCTGCTGGGCGGCCACGGCAATGTCAGCGTCACCGCCAACGTGGTGCCGCGGCTGATGCATGAGCTGTGCATGGCCGCACTGGACGGCCAGTCGAGCCGCGCTGCGGCGCTGCATCTGCGTCTGTTGCCCCTGCATCAACAGCTTTTCTGCGAGCCCAGCCCCGCACCTGCCAAGTGGGCGCTGCACCGGCTCGCTATGGCCTTGCCCACCGTGCGCCTGCCCATCGTGCCGCTGACCGAGGCCGGCCAGGCCACGGTGGATCAGGCTTTGCGCGACGCCGGCATCTGGTCGCCCTGACAGCGCACTTGCGCCCGTGACCATCGCCTTGTCTCGAGACCTCTCTTGCGGACCGTTCAGCGGACCGTTTTGCGGACCCTTCAGCGCACCCTTCAGCGCCCCCTTCAGCGCACCCTTCAACGACGACCCCGCACCCCCATGCACCAGCAGCCCCGGGCGGCTGGTGCGGAGACCATCCAAGTGAACCCTTTGCCTGCATCCCTGGCCCGCGTGACTCCCTCCCGCCTGCACTCTCACCTGCCCTCCCGCCTGCCCTCCCGCCTGGCATTGCTGTCGCTGGTCGTTGCGCTGTCGGGCTGCAGCGCCATCGGCGGGCTGTTCTCCAGCGATTCGTCAGACTACCGCGGCGGCGCTGCGAAAGCCAAACCGCTGGAAGTGCCACCCGACCTCAGCCAACTGTCACGCGACTCGCGTTATCAGGTGCAGGGCGGCGTGGTCAGCGCTTCGGGCAGCCCACAGCCCGGTGCCGCGGTGTCGACATCGGCAACGGCAACGGCAGCACCGCTCGGCGTGGCGCTGAGCAACGCCGGCGCGATGCGCCTCGAACGCGCCGGTCAGCAGCGCTGGCTGGTGGTGCCGCTGCCCCCTGAGCAGCTGTGGCCCGCCTTGAAAACGTTCTGGGAACAGAAAGGCTTCAGCATCGAGGTCGAAGACGCCAAGGCCGGCACGATGGAAACCAACTGGTCAATGAACCGCGCCAGACTGCCGAACGACGCCGTGCGCAACACCATCGGCCGCCTGTTCGGCAACCTGTACGACACCGGCGAACGTGACCGTTACCGCACCCGCATCGAACGCGCAGTGGGGGCCGACGGTGGCAGCGAGGTCTACATCTCGCACCGTGGTTCGGAAGAGGTGTACACCAGTGAGCGCAAGGACAGCACGACCTGGCGCACACGCGCGTCAGACCCGCAGCTCGAAGCGGAAATCCTGTCGCAGCTGATGGTGGCGCTGGGTGCCAAGGACGAAGCAGCCAAGCAGGCCGTGGCTGCTGCCGGCACACCACCAGAGCGCGCGCGGCCGGTCACCGCCGCCGGGCCAGCGCCGGGCGCGCGCGCACCCGGCGCGGTCAGCAGTGGCGCCACCTCACTCGAGGTCGACGACCCCTTCGACCGCGCCTGGCGCCGTGTCGGCCTGGCGCTGGACCGCGGTGGCTTCACCGTTGAAGACCGCGACCGCGCAGGCGGCATCTACTACGTGCGCTACATCGACCCGAAGTCGGCCGGCAAGGAAGAACCCGGCTTCTGGGCCCGCCTGTTCGGCGACACCAGCAACCCCCAGGCCGCCGTTCGCTACCGCGTGGCGCTGAAGGGCAACGGCAACAAGACGGACGTGACGGTGCAGTCGTCCAGCGGCGGCGCCGAAGTCGGCGAAAACGGCCGGCGCATCGCTGCGCTGCTGGTCAGCGAGCTGAAGTAGTCGGCCAGACCTGCGCCCGAGCTGCTCAAATATCGTCAGCGGGCGCCAGCAGGGCGCTCTCGTGTGGCCCATGGCCTCAAATTGACGGGATTGCAAGCTCAAGTCGGCCCAGGAAGTGCTGATTCCTGAAGTCACCTCGGTGAACGGTTTGCCGGCGACCCCTCTTCGCCGAGAGCGCCGCCTTGACGCCAAAGCTGCGGCAGACCCGACTCTTTGAAGCCGCCCACCCGAGGCTGATCCCAACCAACTGTCCAAAGTCTCCTTGGCGGTGCTCGTCGCTCTTCGACGTGCCTGGTGAACACCGGTACAGCATGAGCGCGCGCCCGATCATGCAGAGGCAGAGCCACGTGCGCGCCGACAGCCGTCACTTGGACAACCGTGCCGGGCGCGACAACAAAAAAAGCCGCCCGAAGGCGGCTTTGGCAAGCAGGGAAGTTCGTTGCGCGCCCATGTGGGCACGCAAGGCTTCACTTCTTGACAGCGTCGGAGGCCTTGGCAGCGGCGTCCTTGGCGGCATCGACAGCGGCAGCGGCGGCACCCGAAGCGGCATCAGCAGCAGCGCCGGCGGCAACAGCAGCAGAGGCAGGAGCCTCAACCATCGGAGCCGGCGCGGGGGTAACGACGACAGCTGCAGGGGGCGGGGTTTCTGCCTTCTTGCCGCAGGCGGACAGGGCAACAGCAGCAACCAGGGAGGCCAAAACCAGTGACTTGTTCATATTTATCCTAAGGAGTTTGTGGGTCGGGAGTCGAGTTTCTTGGGTACTCTTCGACAGCGCTAAGAGACCCATCACACAAAGACGCTGGCTGTGGGTGCACCGCCGGTGTGGGCACAGGGCCTTGTTCTCGGCAGATGTGGGTGGTCCAGGGGAAATCACTTCCGGGCTTGCCAAACCACGGTGGATGATCCACTGCAGCTTCTCAAATGACCGACTGCCTTCCCAAACAGGCTCACCACACAGCTCACTGTCTAGCCCACGAGTATAGCCGGGGGGCGGGAATTCCCTAGAGTCCCAGCGCCTTGGCAGGCCAGGATGGCTCCGACCGTTGCAAAACTGCATCAGTCTGCTGCGCCAACAGCAGGCCATGACGCCGCTCCAGCGAAGCCCGGCCACGGCCGGTCCCGGCGTCGAAGAGTTGCACGCTGACGTTGCCATCGTCGAAGAGAGCTTCGGGCAGGCCCTTCGTCAGTTCCTGGGGGCAGCGCCAGGCCGGCACCGCATGCACCCAGTCCCGGCGCCACTGTTCGAAACGCGGGAATCGGTTACTCATGGTCGAATAGTCGGCGGCCAGCAGCAGCAGGCGCCGCTGCGGCAGCCGCAGCCAGCCCGCCAGCGCAGACAGCAGCGTCACGTCGTCGAGCGGCCAGCCCTCGAAGTTCGCCGACACGCCTGTGATGATTCGGGCTCGCTGGGCGATGGCGCTGTCAAAACCCCATCGCAGCGCCAGGCCAGTGCCGGCCGGCGAGTCCATGCGTGGCGGCTCGCTGCCCACGGCAGGCGTGGTCTCAGTCACCCAGCGCTCCCTGCTGCGCTGTCGCGGCGGCTTCCGCAAGCACCCAGCCTGCAGCAGCCCAGTCTTGCAACAGTGTGCTGGCCTGGGCGCCCAGCCGAGCCACCTCGCGCTCGCTGAGCCGGCGCTTGTCGGCCAAGGCGCGCATCAGGGTGGCGTCGCGCCCTCCGGCTTCGAAGGCTTCGCCATTGATGAAGACGTGATCCCTGTCGTACATCATGCGCGTGCGTCGATGCAGCACGATGGCCTGCCCACGCGGCAGGGGCGGGCCCCGCTCGAACCACACCTGCGGCTTGGGCTCGGTGGCCCACTCTCCCAGCAGGCGTGCCAGCGCACGGGGCTCGAAGATGCGGCGTAGCAACGCCCTTTGCGCAAAAGCTGCCAGCTCTGCAGGCAGCGCACCGGGTGTGGCGGTGGCGCCGCGTGCCGGATGCCGGTACAGCGCCTGGTCTGCCGGTGTCGGCTCAGCCTCTTCCTCGGTCAGGCGCTGCAGCAACTCTTGCGCGAGGTCGCCCGCCGCGGGCGCGCGAAAGCCGATCGAGCAGGTCATGCACTCGCCGCCTTCGGCCACGCCGTCGTGGCCCCACATCGGCGGCAGATAGAGCATGTCGCCGGGCTGCAGCAGCCAGTCCATGGTGGGCTTGAAGTTGCGCAGCCGTTTCAGCGCCGAGCCCGCCACCCATTGCGGCGTGGGCACGGGCCCGACGAGCCAGCGCCGCGCGCCCTGCACCTGCAGCAAAAAGACATCGTAGGCGTCGGTGTGCGGGCCCACACCGCCGCCTTCGCTGGCCCACGACAGCATCACGTCGTCCAGCAACGCATCAGGCACGAAGCGAAAACGCTGCAGCATCTGGTGCGCCGCGGGCACGTGCAGATCCAGGCCCTGCAACAGCAGCGTCCAGCCCGGCCGCCGCGCCGCGGGCAAGGCGCGCCTGGGCAACGGGCCACGGCGCAGGCTCCAGCCAGGCATGCCCTGCGGGTCGGCCTGCAGGTCGCCCTTGATCACCAGCCGCGACTCGATGTCTTCGTGGCCAGCGGCGGCAAAGGCCTGCGCTCGCGTCAGCGGCGGCTGCACGCCCGGCCATGCTAGCCGCACCAACAGGGGCTTGCGCTGCCAGTGCCGCTGCATGAACAGGCGCGGGCTGAGGCCGCCCAGCAGGTCCAGGGGTGCTTCGATGTCCATCCGCTGATTGTCGTCGGCTGTTGGTCGCCGGCTGATGGTCGCGGCTGATGGTCGCGGCTGATGGCCGTTGGCTGGCCCCGGCATGCGCCGCCTGCCGCGGTTCATGGCGTGAGCGCACCACTGCGCCGCACGGCTGTGCCATCATGTTTCGATGATGACCATCGAACCCCCTTGCGTGGTGAGCCTGACCTGGACGCTCACCGACGCCCAGAACCGCGCCATCGACGCGCTGACCGACCCGGTGGAATTTTTCTACGGCGGCACCGACCTGCTGGCCAAGCTGGAGGAGGCCCTGGGCGGCCACGTGGCCGGTGAACAGGTCAAAGTGCACCTGGAGCCGGAGCACGCGTTTGGCGACTACAAGGCTGAACTGGTGTGCTTCGAAAACCGCTCGCTGTTCCCTGAAAAACTCGAAGCCGGCATGACTTTCGACGGCCTGCCCGCGGGCAGCGTAACGCCCGACATGCCCCGAGACGCCATCTACGTCGTCACCGAGATCTATGCCACGCACGTGGTGCTGGACGGCAACCATCCACTGGCCGGCCTGGCGATCAGGCTGGACGTCAAGATACACGGCGTGCGCGAAGCCAGCGCCGAAGAGACCGAAGCCGGCAGCCTGGGCGCCGCCCCGGTGTCTTTCCTGGGCCCGGTGGGCGCACCGACACCGGGCGACCACCTGCACTGAATTCAACCTAGAAACCGCAGTTGGACGCGCCCGAGTGGGCCGCGATGGGGTTCGTTGCCAAGGCGCGACGAGGCGGCGGGCTACTGCCCACAACGAGGCGCAACGCCGGCAGCGGACCCCAGCACTGCTCAATCGGGTGCGTAGCGCTCGCCCACCAGGTGAATCGGCCGTGACCACTGATGTCAATGTTCATGAGGTGTATCGGGCAGTGGCAAGTGGTCAACTGCGGTTTCTAGGTTCAATCGCACGCCCACCCAGCGTTGGCGCGCGGAGCATCGAATCCGGCGGCGCGAGAGCCGGCCACTGCTGCGTCGTCAGGCGCGCCCGGTGGAACCGAAACCGCCCGCGCCGCGGTCGGACGATGCAAACGACTCCACGACCCGAAAGTGCGCATGCACCACGGGTACGATGACCATCTGTGCGATGCGCTCCATGGGCTGCACGGTGAACGCGGTGTCGCTGCGGTTCCAGCAACTCACCATCAACGGGCCCTGGTAGTCGCTGTCGATCAGGCCCACCAGGTTGCCCAGCACGATGCCGTGCTTGTGGCCCAGGCCTGAGCGCGGCAGCAGCACGGCGACCAGGCCGGGGTCGGCGATGTGCACCGACAGGCCGGTGGGTATCAAGGTGCACTGGCCCGGCGCCAACTGCAGCGGCGCATCCAGGCAGGCGCGCAGGTCCAGGCCGGCACTGCCCGCGGTGGCGTAGGCCGGCAGGTGCTCTGCCATGCGGGGGTCCAGCAGTTTCAGCTCGATCATGGTCATGGCGCGCCGGCTTTCATTCGTGTGGCAATTTCGGCCACCAGTTGGCGCGCCAGGCTGAGCTTGTCGCCGTGCGGCAGTTCCTTTTCACCAGCGGCGTCCACCAGCACCAGTGTGTTGTCGTCGCGGCCGAAGGTGGCCGGCCCGATGTTGCCGACGATCAAGGGCACGCCTTTGCGTGCCAACTTCGCGCGCGCGTGGCGCACCACGTCGTGGCTCTCGGCTGCAAAACCCACACACCAGGGGCGCTGGCCCGGTGGCAAGCGCGCCACGGTGGCCAGGATGTCGGGGTTCTCGGTCAACACCAGCGCCGGTGGCTGGCCGCTGCCGTCTTTTTTCATCTTCTGATCGGCCGCGTGTGCCGGCCGCCAGTCGGCCACGGCAGCAGTGGCCACGAACACCTGATGCCAGCTGGCCAGCGGCAGCACCGCGTCCAGCATCTGCTGCGCACTGCGCACGTCGATGCGCGTGACGCCACGCGGTGTGGGCAGGTGCACCGGGCCGGCCACCAGCGTGACCTGCGCGCCGGCCTCGGCCGCTGCGCGGGCGATGGCAAAGCCCATCTTGCCGCTGCTGTGGTTGGTGATGCAGCGCACGGGGTCGATGGCTTCGAAGGTGGGCCCTGCGGTGACGAGCACGGTGCGGCCGGCCAGCAGCTTGGGCTGAAAGAACGCGACCAGCTCTGCCAGCAGTTCAGCGGCTTCGAGCATGCGACCATCGCCCACTTCACCGCAGGCCTGGTCACCCGCGGCCGGGCCCAGGATCGTGGTTCCGTCAGCCCGCAGCTGGGCCACGTTGCGCTGGGTCGCCGGGTGCGCCCACATCTCGCGGTTCATGGCCGGCGCCACCAGCAGCGGGCAGCGCTGGGCCGGTCGGGCCAGGCACAACAGGCTCAGCAGTTCGTCAGCGCGGCCCTGCACCAGCTTGGCCATGAAGTCGGCACTGGCCGGCGCCACCAGCACCGCGTCGGCCTGGCGCGTGAGGTTGATGTGCGCCATGTTGTTGGCCGGCCGTGCATCCCACTGGCTGGTATAGACATCGCGGCCGCTGAGCGCCTGCATCGTGACCGCTGTGATGAACTGCGCCGCAGCCTCGGTCATCACCACCTGCACGGTGGCGCCGGCCTTCACCAGCTCGCGGGTCAGCTCGGCAGCCTTGTAGCAGGCCACGCCACCGGACAGACCGAGCACGATGTGACGGCCCTGAAGCTCGCCCAGCGCTGTCGCGATTTCGACCGGCGCCGCGGCGCCTGGAGGCAAGGGTGTTGATTGCATGACGCGAGACTCTAGCGCAGCGCTGCGCAGTCACGAGCGGGCGACGCCGCGGTCATGCGCTGGCGGCGCCGTGGCACTTCTTGTACTTCTTGCCACTGCCGCACGGGCAAGCATCGTTGCGGCCCGGCTCGGCAGCCACGCGGCGGGTGACGGGCTTGGGTGCGTGGTCGAGCCAGAAGATGCGCAGGTCCTGCACTGCAAACAGCGCTTCGGTGATCAACTCGTCATGGCTCGGCGCAAGCGCCGCGCCCCTGGCACCAGGATTGTCCAAAGGCGCGTCCGAGGGCGCCTCCTCAAGCGCCTCCTCAAGCGCCTCCTCAAGCGCCTCTTCAAGCGCCGCCTGAGGCCCGTCCTCGTCCTCAAGCGCCTCCTCAGCCGCGTCTGCAGGCGCGTCCGCATACGCTTCCGCAGGCGCACCCGCAGGCGCTGGGTGGTACTTGGCCAGCAGCTCGGCGCGTTCGGGTTCGTCGGCCGGTGCGAACAGCAACACCAGCTGGTCCAGCAGCTCGTCGCGGGCCTCGGCCGATGCTTCATCCAGCGGGCCCAGCCAGTCATCGGCAAAGGCTTCGGTGCCGTCGATGAAACCCAGGGCCCATTCGGCACCCGTCACCAGCACGGGCACATCCCGAAGCGGCAGCGTGCCTTCCTGCAGCAGTTTGTCGCGGTCGGCGTCGCTCCATTCCATCATCAACGGGCTCAAGCGCAGGTTCTGCGCCGAGTCCAGCAGCTGCTCGGGGTTGAGCTGCTCGCACAACACTTTCAGCCGCGTCTGCAGCACCCGCTGCGCGCGCTGGCGGTCAGCCGGGTCGGCAAAGGCGCGGTCGAAGGCATCGCCGCACAGCGCAGCCAGCCAGACCTCGGCTTCGGGCAACCGCGGGCCCGCGGCCATGCTGGTGAGAAAGCCGTCCACCCACTCGAGATGGATGTCGGGGTTGAAGCCTGCGAGCTGTTCGCAGACCTGGTGCAGCGCTTCGACCTCGGCGGGCGAGCTGTCGCGGACAGTGGCGTGGATAAAGGGATTCAAGAGCCGGTCCTGAGGTGGTGGGGTCCGGGGTTGAAAAGGGTGGCGGCGGGTGAAACTGAAACGGGAAGGAAAGCAGACACCCCGGGCACTGCGGGAAGAGTGGGAACAGTGGGAACAGCGGGAACAGCGGGAACAGTGGGACCTGCGGGAACGGCGGGCAGCGGCAGCTGCCACTGCGCCCTCAGGAACTCCTGCAGCCGCTGCGCCGCCAGCGCACGCGCCAGCGGTTGCCCCCCCGCGTGCACACCGGCGTGTTCATTCACGCCATTGGGCACGTCGGCGCGCAGACGCACCGCAGCGGTGCCATCGAAGCCATGGTGCGCGCCTGCATAGGCCGCCCACTGCGGCCGCGGCTCGCCGCGGGCGGCAGCCGCCAGCTCCTTGCACGGTGCGGCGGGCGTCCAGTCGTCAGCTTCACCCAGCAGCATCAGCAGTGGCGCCGCCGGCCAGTAGCCACGGTCGCGTTCGGTGACGCACCCAGGGTAGTAGGCCACCGTCAAGCTGGGCTTTGTCGGCGCACCCGCGACCTCGGCATGCGCCAGGTTGGAGGCCGCCAGCACCGTGCTGCCACCGTGGGACCAGCCGAGCAGACCGATGCGCGTGCGGTCCACGCCAGGCTGGGAGGCCAGCCATTGCAACGCACCCAGTGCGTCGCGGCGGCGCTGCAGCTGTGTCGTCTTGCGCTGGCCCACACGCTGCGTGCACAGCTCGCGCTCACCACGCGGTGTGAGTGAATCCACCACCAGGGCCTGCACGCCCAACGCGGCCAGCCGGCTGGCCAGCTCGGTGTAGCGCTCGGCCAGCAACGCGCCGCGGCCGAAGACGCCGCCGCAGCCGTGCAGCAGCACCAGCGCCGGGCGCGGCGCGGCCGTGCTGGAGTCCGCCGCAAAAGGCGCCAGCAAGGGCGTCACTACGGGCGCAACTGCAGGCGCCACTACAGGCGCAACTGCAGGCGCAACTGCAGGCGCCACTACTGGCGCCACTAAGGGCGCCACTAAGGGCGCCGCGAACCACCAGGCCGGCAGCAGCACCGCTGAGCCACCCGCGCGGTCGAGGCTTGGCACCTCTACGCGCTGCGCATCGCGGGTCTGCAAATCGGGACTAGCGGATACCGCGGCGGCGCAGCAGGCTATCGACACCGGGCCGGCCATCAGTATCAGCCGATGCAGCTTGCGCAAGACCGTTATCTTCATCGTGCAACCGCAGCCGAGGCCCGCGCTCTCAGGGAGCGACCACCGGCGGGGCCGGTGCGGGAGTCGAATCCACCGGCGGGGGCGGTGCGTGACTCGAGTCCGCCGGCAGTGTCGGCGGGTGTGGATGCAAGCGCGCCATCGCATGCACATCGGCATACTGCCCCTGTCGCAGCGCATAGGCGCGGTGCATGCCCTCGTGCACAAAACCGCAGCGCCGATACAGCGCGATGGCACGCTGGTTGTCGGTGAACACCGTCAGCTCCAGCCGCAGCAGCTGGGCCCAGTTGTCGGCGTAGTCGCAAAGCGCCTGCAGCAGACCCTTGCCGACGCCCTGCCCCTGGGCCTGCAGCGCGACCGAAAGTCCCAGAGCTGCGCAGTGTCGTCGCCGCAGCTGCGGCGACGGGTGCAAACCCGCGCTGCC
>JBBQMM010000135.1:0-9911 GCA_038328935.1 Burkholderiales bacterium | reverse complement strand
CCGTGGCAGGCCGCCAGCATTTCGAGCGGGACCTCGAAACCTGCAGCAGGGGCGCTGTGGCCTGGGAAAGCGTTGGTCATGGCGTGCCTTTGAGTTCAGGTGTCGAGCGCGGCGGTCCTGGTTTGCCGGACGGGGCCTATGAATGATTTCCGTTGTCGGTGCGCGCGGCGCCGGCGCCGGCGGCAACGGCGCGGCGGATCATCTGCGCCACTGCGGGCTCGGTGTTGATGGGGGTGATGCGAATCAAAGGGTGGGCCGTGGCGAAGACGCGGAACAACTCGTCGGCGAACGCCTGCCCAATGTCCGATACCCCTGCGAAGTCCAGTTCCACGCGCTTGAAGCGCTCGAAGCGGTGCGCCACGCGCTTGGCTTGCGAACGTGAGACGAGCTGCTCGCCCTCGTACTGCGCCAGGCGCAAGGGCACGACGGTCTTGTCGAAGCTGTATTCCTCGGCGTCCGTGAAGCTGTCGAACACCTCGCGCAAGACGCGCGGGCTGTCGTTGGCCAGCCGCATGCGCACACGCGTGCCCGGCGTGTCGACCGCCTGCTCGGCAATGGCATCGTCAGCCCGCGGTGCGTGGCTGAAACGCAGGTGGTGCGACTCGATCTCGAAGCGGTCCAACACACGCGAGGTGAAGAAGATGCCTTCGCCCGAATGCTGCTCGGGCGCGGTGGTCAGCTTGCCCTTGGCCAGTTCCAGGATCGCCTCGCGCGGGTCGTGCAACTCCAGCGCACGCTGAATCTTGACGAAGATGCCCAGGCCCTCGTCGGCAACCAGCAGCTCGGTGCTGAGTTCGTTCTTCCGCACCTCGACCTGCACTTCTGCAGCGCCCGAGTGGTCGATGGCGTTGTTGATCATCTCGGTGGCCGCGTAGTGCCAGATGTCGCGCACGTTCTGCGCAAAGCGCGCCACCACGGGCGACACCAGCTCGCGCCACACCAGGTCTTCCTGCAGGCCCTCGCGCGGGTAGCGGCGCGAGGCCTCGGCCAGCGTCTTCAGCCGGTAGACACGGGCACGCGTGGTGCCTTGGGCGTCGACCAGACCGTCGCGCACCAGCGCCTGGAGGTAGCCGTTGGCCACCTGTCGAGACACGCCGCCAGCCTGGGCGAGCCGGGTGCCGACGCGATGGCCGTCCGTGGCGATCAGTTCGAGTGCCTGTCGGCGGAGCGTTGTTTTGTCAGCTTCCATGAAAATATTGTCAGACAAGCAGTCACTGTTTCGTAATGAATGTGAACGCAATTGGCATACGACCATCCGGGCTGCCGGGGCGCCGACTTCGAAACCTGCATCCGACTGGCCGGCGACATTGCTCGCAACTGAATTCCTCAGCGCCCGCGCGTCGGCGGCTGGGATGGATGGGGTGTTCTTGCGCGGGTGCGTTCGCAGACGATGCACAAAAGCTCCGCGCCCGCGGGCTCTTGCCACCACTTCCCTGGCGCAAGAAATCCAGCTTCATTCAACCGCACTGCCCGACGTCCCCGCACGCGGTGCAGAAGTCGCAGCCGTCGCGGTGGATCACGGTGGCGTTGCCACATTCGGCGCACACCTTGCCGGCCATCACGCCGCTGCGCTCGGGCCGATCGGTCGACGATTCGAGCACGCCCATGCTGCGCAGCGGGTAGCCCTCTTCGCTCAGCACACCCAGCATTGCGTAGCGGTGGATGATGAGTCGTGCCAGATAGGCCACCGTGGACGGCCAGGTTTGCTGGCGGCGTTCGCCGTGCGGCAGCCCGGGCACGAAGGCCATGAAGTGGCCCAGCGGCTCGGCGTAGTTCAGCAGCTTGCGCAACTTCATGCCGATCCATGCGGGGTCGATGACCCGCATGTCCAGCGACAGCAAGCGCGCCAGGCCGTCCAGTGCGCGGGGGTAGTTGCCGGAGAAGCCGACGGCGCAAGGGCGCGTCACAGTGCTGCCGTCGGGGCCTGGCAACGTGACTTCCTTCAGCGTCAGCGTGAAGGCCTCCCCGGTGGCCGGGTTGTCGATGTCGACCGCCCAGGCCAGCGTGCCGGAAGGCCCGGTCAGCGGCTCGGCAACGCTGAACATGGCGTCCATCACCGGCGTCGGGTTGTTGCCCGGCGCGCCTGCCTGCGCGCCCCGCAGGGCCTGCAGCTGTTCGCAGCGCCAGCGGATGACGGCCGCCGTGGCCGCCACCACGCCAGGGAACAGCCGGCGCTCGCCGTGGGGCGGGAAGGGCATCTCGAAGGCGCGTTCTTCGGCCACGGTGGCGAGCGCGTCCAGCTTCAAGCGCAGCCAGGCCGGGTCGTTGGCGCGCAGGTCCATCGACAGCGTCTTGGCCAGCGCGCCCAGGCCGCGGGGCTGTTCGGCGCCGTTGACCCACACCTCGAACGGCTGCGCAGGCCCGCCGCCAGCGGCTGCGAGCTCGCCGATGAACAAGGCGAAGTCGCCAAAAGGGTGGTGGACCATGAAGGTCCAGGCCGGGTTGCCCGAAGGCAGCTCGGGCCGACCGGGCCAGCGCAGTGAAGACAGCACCGGCGCCGGCAACCGGTCCAGCGCCAGGCGCCGGTTGGTGCTGTCGAGGTGCAGCGGTTCGGCCGCTGCCGCGGTGCTGCCCGGGGTGGTGCTCAACACCGAGCCGAGCACGCTGTTGGGGCGGTAGGTGGCCAGTCCTTTCAGGCCCGATTCCCAGGCCTGGAAGTACAGGTTCTGGAACTGGGCGTAGGGGTAGTCGGCCGGCACGTTGACGGTCTTCGAGATCGCGGTGTCGATGCACGGCGCCACTGCGGCCACCATCGCCTCGTGGGCTTGTGCGCTCATCTCCAGCGCCGTGACGAAGGCGGGTGTGAGCGCCGCAGTCTGGCCAAACAGGTGGCGGTACAGGCGCCACGCGTGGTCTTCAACGGCGTACTCCTTGAAGCTGCCGTCGGGCATGCGTTTCTTGCGCGTGTAGCGCCAACTGAAGGCCGGCTCGATGCCGTTGCTGGCGTTGTCGGCGAAAGCCAGGCTGATGGTGCCCGTGGGTGCAATCGACAGCAGGTGTGAATTGCGCAAGCCCTGTGCGCGGATGCGCTCGCGCAGCGGCTGTGGCAGGCGCGAAGCGAAGCTTGCGCCGCTGAGGTACAGGTCGGCATTGAAGAGCGGGAAGGCGCCGCGCTCGCGCGCCAGCTCGACCGACGCGCCATAGGCTGCGTCGCGCATCAAGGCAGCGATGTGGCGCGCCATCGCGCGTGCCGGCTCGGTGTCGTAGCGCAGGTTCAGCATCACCAGCGCATCGCCCAGGCCGGTGAAGCCCAGGCCGATGCGGCGCTTGTTGCGCGCTTCTTCCTGCTGTTGCGGCAGCGGCCACACGGTGACGTCGAGCACGTTGTCGAGCATGCGCGTGGCCACTTGCGCCACCGCCACGAAGGCGTCGTCGTCGAAACGCGCGGAGGTGTCGAAAGGGTCGCGCACGAAGCGCGTGAGGTCGATGGAGCCCAGGCAGCAGCAGCCGTACGGCGGCAGCGGCTGTTCGGCGCACGGGTTGGTGGCGGCGATGGACTCGCAGTACGACAGGTTGTTGTCGCGGTTGATGTGGTCGAGAAAGAGCACGCCGGGCTCGGCGTGGTCGTAGGTGGAGCGCATCACCTGGTCCCACAGCTCGCGGGCGCGCCGCTTGCCGTACACCCACAGGCCCGCGCCGCCGCCCTGCGCCTGCTGGTAGGCGCCGGCCTCTTTCTGGGCCGCGCCCGGCTCGGCGCGGTGCACGAGTTCAATCTCGGCGTCGGCCTGCACAGCCTGCATGAAGGCATCAGTGACACCGACGGAGAGGTTGAAGTTCTTCAGGTCGCCGGCGTCCTTGGCATGGATGAACTCTTCGATGTCGGGGTGGTCGCAGCGCAGCACACCCATTTGCGCGCCGCGCCGCGCGCCGGCTGATTCGACCGTCTCGCACGAGCGGTCGAACACGCGCATGTAGCTCACGGGCCCCGAGGCGCTGCTGCGCGTGCTGCCGACCCACGCGCCGCGCGGGCGTATGCGCGAAAAGTCGTAGCCCACGCCGCCGCCGCGGCGCATCGTCTCGGCGGCCTCGGTCAGCGCGGTGTAGATGCCGGGGTGGCCGTCTTCGACATGCGCTATCGAGTCACCCACCGGCTGCACGAAGCAGTTGATCAGTGTTGCCGACAGGCCGGTGCCGGCGGCCGACTGGATGCGCCCGGCGGGTACGAAGCCGGCGCGCAGGGCATGGGCAAACTTTGCTTCCCACTGCGCGCGGTCGGCCGGTGCCTCGGCCTGCGCCAGCGCATGCGCCACGCGCAGGTTCACCGCGTCGACGGTGGATTCTTCGCCTTTGGCGTACTTTTCAAGCAACACCTCGAGGCTGATGGCCTGGGCAGGCAGGTTGCGTCGCGTGTGTGTGGGGGATTGTTCGGTTTCGGGCATGGCTGCGTGGCTCGACAAGGTCTGAAGCGCTGAGTTTGAAGCGTTGACAGCATCCGGCATTGACCAGGGTCATCGGTTCAGGGTGGAAACGGATCACTCCGGCGGATCAGGCCCGCTACAGTCGGCGCATGCGCAAGTCATGGAGTCTGTCTGCCAAATTGGGCGCCATCGGCTCCCTGCTGCTGGGGCTGGCGCTGGTCTCGATCGGGCTCACGCTGTGGGTGACCTGGCAACTCGAAGGCGGGGCCGCCGCGGTCAACGAAGCCGGCCGCATGCGCATGCAGACCTGGCGGCTGGCGCAGACGCTCACGGGGGATGACGCGCAGCGCGTGCCGGAATTTGTGGCGCAGTTCGATGAAAGTCTGAAGCTGTTGCGCAGCGGCGACCCGGCACGGCCACTGTTCGTGCCTCAGAACGACGATGCGCAGCAGGTTTTCGCTCAGGTGCAAAGGGGCTGGGACCGGCTGCGCGCCGACTGGTCGGTTCAGCCCCTGCCCGATGCGCCCGGCATTGCGCTGCAGGCCGAGGACTTCGTCGCGCGCGTGGATGCATTCGTGGCGGCCATCGAGCAGCACCTGTCGCGCCTGACGGCGATCCTGAACGCTGTGCAGTTCATGATGGTGGCGCTGACCATCGCCAGCGCCGTGGCGTTGTTGTACTGCGCCTACCTGTTCGTCTTCAATCCGCTGTCGCGGCTGCAGGCAGGCCTGGCCCGCGTGGAAGCCGGCGATCTCGCGGTCCGAGTGGAACCCGGCGCCGACGACGAGTTTGGCGCGCTTTCAGCCGGTTTCAACCGCATGGCGCAGACGCTGCAGGGGCTGTACCAGAGCCTGGAGCAAAAGGTGCGCGAGAAGACCGAGAGTCTGGAAGCCCAGCATGCCCGCCTGGCCGTGCTGTACGAATCTGCCGCCTTCGTGGCGCGCGCTGCGACGCTGGAAGAACTTGCTCAGGGCATTGCGCAGCAGGTGCGCCGTGCGTCCGCTGCCGACGCGTCGGCGGTGCGCTGGTCTGACGAGTCGAACCAGCGTTACCTGATGCTGGCCTCCGATTGCCTGCCCCAGGCGCTGATCGACGAAGAGCATTGCATACCCACCGGCGACTGCTTCTGTGGTCAGGCCAAAGAGCAGGCCGTGACGCGTGTCATCCCGATCTTGCCCGAGCACGACGCGGCGCTGTTGGGCCACTGCGCGCGCGCGGGCTACGAAACCGTGATCAGCGTGCCCGTGCGGCTGCATGAGCGGCTGGTGGGTGAACTCAACCTGTTCTATCGCCAGCCCAGGCAACTGTCTGACGACGACCGCGCGTTGCTCGAAACGATGGCCAGCCACCTGGCAGGCGCCATCGAGGGCTTGCGCGCCGCCGCACTGCAGCGTGAAACCGCAGTGTCTGAAGAGCGCGGTTTCATCGCCCGTGAATTGCACGACTCCATCGCACAGAGCCTTGCATTCCTGAAAATCCAGATGGGGCTGCTGCGCAGCGACATCAAGAGTGGTGAGGCGACCCGCATCGACAGCACGCTGGCCGAGCTGGATGCAGGCGTGCACGAGAGCCTGGGTGACGTGCGTGAGTTGCTGGTGCACTTCAGAACCCGCACCAACGCCGAGGACATCGTGCCGGCGCTGAAGACCACGCTGCAGAAGTTCGAGCACCAGACCGGGCTCGCCACGCACCTGGACATCGAAGGCGACGGCCTGCCGCTGCCGGCCGACGTGCAGGTGCAGGTGCTGCACGTGGTGCAGGAAGCGCTTTCCAACGTGCGCAAGCACGCCCATGCGCGCGAAGTCTGGGTGGATGTGCAACAGGCACCGCAGTGGCGCGTGGAAGTGCGCGACGACGGCTGCGGCTTCGAAACCGAGGGTGCCGGCCCCGACGAAATGCACGTCGGCCTGCGCATCATGCGCGAACGCGCGCAGCACATCGGGGCCACGGTGGAGGTCGAGTCCGTGCCCGGCTCGGGCACCTGCGTGGTGCTGAAACTGCCTAAGCGGCTGCTGGTGGCGGCCTGATGCGCGCAGGGGCCATCCGGGTGCTGGTGGTCGACGATCACACGCTGTTCAGGCGCGGCCTGATCGCGTTGCTGGCAGGCGACGCCCGCTTCGACATCGTTGCCGAGGCGGGTGACGCCAGCGAGGCCCACCGCAAGGCCGTCGCCAGCCAACCCGACGTGATCTTGCTGGACAACCACATGCCCGGCGTCAACGGTATCGACGCGTTGGCCGGTTTCAAGGAAGCTGCGCCGAAGGCGCATGTGCTGATGCTCACGGTCAGTGAAGACGAGCGGGACTTGGCCGCGGCGTTGCGCGGTGGTGCGCGCGGCTACCTGCTCAAGACGATGGACAGCGACATGCTGGCGTCGGCGATTCTGCGCACGATGGCGGGCGAGTCGGTGGTGAGCCCAGACATGACCAGCTTGCTGGTCAACGCCTTTCGCACGCACCTGGGCCCGGCGCAGCCGGCGGCCACCGACGCGGGGCCGGGTGCTGAGGTCGACCCGATCCACACTCTGTCGCCGCGCGAAAGTGAAATCCTGGCCCACATTGCGCGTGGCGCCAGCAACAAGGAAATGGCGCGCGAACTCGGCATTGCAGAGGCCACGGTGAAGATCCATGTGCAACACATCCTGCGCAAGTTGAACCTCAGTTCACGCGTGCAGGCCGCGGTGTATCTGACCGGCCGTTCAGCGTGAGCGCGGCCTGAGCAGGAGCGCTGATCAACTTTGGCGCGCCCGGCCGCCAACGGCCGGGCAGCGCGGTCACTTCGTCGGTGTCAGGCCGTGGTCGAAGCCGTCGTCGACCCAGCGCTCGTTGCGCCGGATCTGGCGCACGCCGCCGCTGCCGTCGTTGCGGATCAGGTAGCGAAACGGTTCGCAGCCGGTCAGCGGCGGCGTCACGGTGATCGTGGTGATCTGGTCGCTGCGCTGCACTTCGGCAGGCAGCTCGCTCTGGCTGATGCAGGGGTCGCCACGGCCGGCGGTGATCATGCGGAACCGTGCCTGGCCGTCCCTTTCCTCGAGCGTGATCGTGGAATGGCGGAAACGGTCCTTGCTGTACTGCCCGCTGAGCGGGTCTCTCATCGCGGACTTGTAGTCCCAGCTTTGTTTCCCGGCCCAGGCGGGGCTGCAAGTGATCATGAGGGTGGCCAGAGTGGCGAGCTTGGCCAGTGCAGCGAGGGGGGTGGGGATGCGGTGATTCATCGTGGGCCTCCAGGCGTTGATGACTGCGCCAGTGTCGGGGGCTGTCATTAGGCAATCGTTAGCAGCGGCTTGAGGCCGGCTCGCGCCTGCATACTGATGGCACTGCCCCGGAACCCACCGATGAAGCTCGAAGACGTTGATCCACCACCCCTGGTCTGCGCCCGCAACCTGGGCTTTGGCTACCCGGGCTGCGTGCTTCTGCAGGGCCTGGTTTTTGATATCAACCCCGGCCTGACGCTGGTGCAAGGCGGTGACGGGCGCGGCAAGAGCACGCTGCTGCGCATCATCGCGGGTCAGCTGCAGCCGCACGAGGGGCAGATACAGCGCCGTGCCCGATCGGTATTCGACGGCCTCCTGAAAGCAGACGGGGACGAGCAGACCGTGGTGTCCGTGTGGCTGGACGGGCAGCGCCAGCGCCATGCCGCGTGGAGCCGGCGCGTGGCCTCCGAACTGGTGGGAGCCTTCGGCCTGCAAGACCACCTGCACAAGCCGCAGACCATGCTGTCCACCGGCAGCCGTCGCAAGCTGGGCCTGGTGGCCGCGGCCGCCAGCGGCGCACAGTTGACCTTGATCGACAACCCCTACGCTGCGCTGGACGCTGCGTCCTGCCGGGTGCTGGACGAACTGCTGCTGGAAGCAGCCACCGGACGCGACCGTGGCTGGGTGCTGGCCGACCATGTGCTGCCGGCCGCGTTGGTGGGTTGCCGGCTGGCTGCGGTGGTGGATCTGGGTGATTGAAGCTAGAAACCGCAGTTGACCGCTTGCCTCTGCCCGATACACCTCATGAACATTGACATCATTGGCCATGGCCGAGTTCACCTGGTGGGTGCGAGCGCTACGCACCCGATTGAGCAGCGCTGGGGTCCGCTGCCGGCGTTGCTCCACGTGGCGGGCATTAGCCCGCCGCCTCGTCGCGCCTTGGTAACGAACCCCATCGCGGCCCAATCGTGCGCGTCCAACTGCGGTTTCCAGGTTGAACCTTGCGGCCGAGGGCCCGGTTCACCGCGCAGGCTGTGGAACCCGTAGTCGGCGCCGTCTCAGGCTCTCAAGTAAACAAAGTAACGAAGGACAACTTGATAACCAGAAGTTGGTTTACTTCGCGAACGCCGGGCGCCGACAGGGGCCTGGGATGCTCTCAAGCCTGCACCCGCATCGACAGGTCGACGGCGCGCACGTCCTTGGTCAGCTTTCCGACCGAAATGCGGTCCACGCCGGTGGCGGCGATGGCGCGAATGGAGTCGAGATCGACGCCGCCAGAGCCTTCCAGCACCGCGCGGCCGGCGTTCAGCGTGCAGGCACTGCGCATGTCGTCGAGCGAAAAGTCGTCCAGCATCACGCTGGTGGCGCCGGCTGCCAGCGCTTGCTGCAGCTCGTCGAGGCTTTCGACCTCGATCTGGATCTGCACGCCGGCGTTCAGCGCGCGCGCGGCCTGCAGCGCGGCGGCAATGCCACCGGCAGCGGCGATGTGGTTTTCCTTGATCAGGATGCCGTGCCACAGTGCCAGCCGCTGGTTCTGCCCGCCGCCCACGCGCACGGCGTACTTCTGCGCCTGGCGCAGACCGGGCAGCGTCTTGCGCGTGTCGAGCACCGCACAGCCGCGCGGGTTGGGTGACAGGCCGGCGATGGCGTCCACATAACGCCGCGTGGTGGTGGCCACGGCCGACAGGGTCTGCAGAAAATTCAGTGCCGGCCGCTCGGCGCTGAGTGCGGCGCGCGCATCGGCGTGGATGGTGCAGACGCGTGTACCGGCTGCCACGGCCTGGCCTTCGGCGGCGTGCCACTGGATGCTGCACTGCGGGTCCAGCGCGACGAAACAGGCCTCGAACCAGGCCTGGCCGCACAGCACCGCGGCTTCCTTGGCGGTGACGTGCGCCACCACCGGCCGCTGGGCAGGCACCAGCAATGCGGTCCAGTCGCCGCGCCCGATGTCTTCACGCAGAGCGTCGTGCACGTTGCGCGCGCGCGCGGCTTCAAGGGTTTCGTTGCTGTCGTACATGGTGTGCGGGTGGCCAGGAGGTGGCGAGAAGGTGGCCAGGAGGTGGCGAGAAGGTGGCGAGAAGGTGTTCGATGCTACCGCCCAGTCCTTGTCGCCGCGGTGACCCGGCGCCCCACACGGCACGCCGGTGGGGCCCTGGGCCACCGCGTGCACCGGCGGCGAGCAGGCGCGTCAGGCAGCCAGGCTGGAGGCGCGCTGCCGAGGCAGGCTGAGCAGCGCCTGCAGTCCGCCACCGGGCCGGTTGTGCAGCACCACGTCACCGCCGTGCAGGCGCGCGATGCTGCGCGTGATGCCCAGGCCCAGGCCGGTGCCGCCGGTGGCGCGGCTGCGCGACGCTTCGACG
>JBBQMM010000134.1:0-9951 GCA_038328935.1 Burkholderiales bacterium | reverse complement strand
ATGGCCGTGCGGCCCTCGCGCTGCAGCAGGCGTTCGACCTGTTCGCGGCCGCGCGCGATGGTCTGTGCCTGCGCCTGCGCGTTGAACCAGGCCCGCACCTTGGAGCGCGCACGGGGGCTGGCCAGGTAGCCCAGCTCGGGGTTCAGCCAGTCCAGCGACGGGCCGCCTTCCTTGGTGCTGATCACGTGCACGGTCTGGCCCGACTGCAGCGGCGTGTTCAGCTGCACCATCGCACCGTCCACCCGCGCACCCCGGCAGCGGTGGCCCAACTCCGTGTGCAGCGCATAGGCAAAGTCCACCGCCGTGCCGCCCAGCGGCAGGTCGATGATGGTGGCCTCGGGTGTGAAGACGTAGATGCGGTCATCGAACGCGGCAGCCTCAGCCACGGGCTCACCGGGCAGCGGGCCCTGGAGGTCGCGTTCCCAGGCCAGCAGTTCACGCAGCACCGCTTTGCGGGCTTCGGCCACGCGGTCTTCGAACTCGCCACTGGCGCTGACGCCGGCGTAGCCGCGTGCACCGGCTTCCTTGTACATCCAGTGCGCGGCCACGCCGTGTTCGGCGTGCTCGTGCATGGCGTGGGTGCGAATCTGCACCTCCAGCGGCGCGCCGTCGGCACCGCGCACGACGGTGTGCAGGCTCTGGTAGCCGTTGGGCTTGGGGCGCGCGATGTAGTCGTCGAACTCGCCGTCGATGGGCACCCAGGCCGCGTGCACCCGCGCCAGCACTGCATAACAGTCGGCCACGGTGGGCACGATGACGCGCAATGCCCGGGCGTCGAGCACCTGCTCGAAAGCCAGCCCCTTGCCCTGCATCTTTTTCCAGATGCTGTAGAGATGCTTCGGGCGGCCCTGCACGTCACACACCAGGCCCGCTTCTGCCAGCAGGCCGGCCAGCTGCGTCTGCGCGTGCTGCACGCTGAGCTCGCGTGTTTCGCGCTTGCCGTCCACCCGGCGCGCCACCTGCTGATACTGCTGCGGCTGCAGGAAGCGGAACGACAGGTCTTCCAGTTCCCACTTGATCTGCCAGATGCCCAGCCGGTTGGCCAGCGGCGCGAAGACCTGCAGCGTCTCGGTGGCCAATTCAGGTGGGCACGGTGTGCGCGACTGCGCGAACCAGCGCAGCGTCTGCAGGCGCGAAGCCAGGCGCAGCAGCACCACGCGCAGGTCGCGCGAAAACGCCAGCAGCATCTTGCGCACGCGCTCGATCTGTTGCCCGCGTTGGGCCGCACCCACCTGCGCCGCGCGCGCGGCGCGCTGCACCTGCACCAGGCGCCGGGTCAGGGCCACCAGGCTGGCATAGGACTCGCCAAAAGCCTTTCTCACCACCTCTTCCGGGTGCTGAACATGGTCGCCGGCATAGACGAGATACGCCGCTGCGCACAGCGTGGGCGCGGCGCCGATACTGCGCAGCACCTCGGCAGTACCTTCGGCGTGGCCCATGGCCGGCTCGCCGGTATCGAGCAGGTGGTCGGCCAGCAGCGTGGTGGCGAAGTCGCGCGCGCGCTGCACCGCGTCGCCGGCGGGCAGCGGGTGGGCGCCCTGCCCCGCCGCAGGCGTGCGCGGCGCCTCGTCGACGGTGGCCAGGTGCACGATGGCCGCCGTGCCGTCGCGCGCGGCGCCTGACCCGGTCTTCACGGACTCAGCAAGAAGTCTCGAACCACCGCGCGCTGATCGGGCTGCACCAGCATCGGCGCGTGGCCGACGCCGGCGAACTCATGCATGAGGGCCTTGGGGCCGCGTGCTGCCATGGCCGCCGCCGTCTCGCGCGAAAGCAGGTCTGATTCAGCGCCCCGCAGCAGCAGGGTCTGGCAGTTGATGCGGTCGTAGCCGGCCCACAGCGCGGCTTCGCCAGCAGCGACCATCTCGGCCGTGACGGCCTTGAAAGGCACAGCGATGGCGGGGTCGTAATGCGGCTTGAAACCGTCGCCCGAGGGCTTCAGTTGGGGTCTTGTCAGTGCCAGCCACTGCTCGCGGCTGTGGGGTCCGAAACCTTGCGAAATGGCCCACAGCGCATCGGCTGCCGCGTCCACGGTCGGCCACTGCGCCGGCTGGCCCAGATAGGCGCCGATGCGTTGCAGCGCCGCCGGCTGAATGGTCGGGCCGACATCGTTGAGCACCAGGCGCCGCAGCGGTGAACCGGGCAGGCTCGCCACACCCAGGCCGATCAGGCCGCCCATCGAGGTGCCCACCCAGTCAACCTGGCGCGCGTTCAGCCGCGCCAGCAGCGTCACCATGTCGGCCACGTAGGCCGCAACGGAGTAGCCCATGGGGTCGGCCAGCCAGTCGCTTTGGCCGCGGCCCACCACATCGGGGCAGACCACGCGGTACTCCGGGGCGAGGTCCTGCGCCAGGGTGTCGAAGTCGCGCCCCTGGCGCGACAGGCCATGCACGCAGACCAGCACCCGCGGATTGGCTGCGTCGCCCCACTCCCAGTACGCCATGCGGTGCAGACCGCGGCTGTCCAGGCATTGCACGTGGTGAAGGCGGGGTTCGGTCATGATGGGTCCAGGCCAGAGGCGAAGTGAGGTTGAGTGAGATGAGGTGTCGGCATCGTATCAACGCCACCCGCGTGCCAACGGCCTGGCGTGCCACGGCCTGTCGGCCAGCAGCGAACCACGCGGCGCAGCGGCCGCCTCACTGTCGCGCCGCGCCCGGCTGCGGGCTCGGCTCGGGCGCTTCATCGCTTCAGCGCTTCAGCGCATCTGCACGCTGCCCGAGACCTGCGCCGTCACGGTGGCCTTGCCGGCTTCCACCGGCAGCGCCTCCTCCGCCGAAGCACGCATGGCCTGTGCACGCATCACTGGCATCACCACCGAGCCCGGGGATTCGGCATTCACCGCCACTTCACGAACGGTGTAACCGGTGAAACCAAACTGCCGGCTCACGGCATCTGCCCGCGCACGGAAGCGGGCAATGGCCTGCGCGGAGACGTCCCCTTCCACCTTTTCACGCGCCTCGCGCGACAGCGAAAACGACACGCGCGCAATCGTCAGCGTGCTGACACGACCGGTCAGCTGCGAAATGGCCTGCACGTCGCGGCCTTCCACCACCAGCTCGGTGCTGCCCTGCCAGCCGTTGATGACGGCAGCGGCATTTGGTTTACTGGTGTAGCGCGGGTAAAGGGAGAACGCGCCGGTCTGCACTTCCACCTGGCCCGGCTTGGCAATCTTGCGCGCCTCCATCAATGCGGCGTCCAGCGCCTGGCGCAGCTGGCCCTGCACGGCAGCAGCGTCAGTGCCTTCGCGCGTGGTGGAAAAGACCACCGCGATCCAGTCCTTTTGCACCTCCACCGAAGCGCTGGCACTCAGGCTGACCACGTTTTGGGGCGGCGGGGCTGCAGGCGTGGACTGTGCAAAGGCGCTTGCGCAAAACAGCGCACAGCCACCCAATACTGTGGCCCGCGAAGCACGACGCGGGTGAACGTGATGAGAGCTGAACATGGAATTTCCTCTTTACCTATAGAGCGATGGAAGGGCTGCAAGTGGGCCTGCCCGGCGGCAAAAACAAGAGGCTGCGGCACTGCGGCCCGGTGCCTGAGCAACGATCAGTCACCGCGGCCCACAGAGCGTCACCCGGCGCCACCCGGCGTTACCCGGCGTCACCCGGCGCCACCGGCACGTCATTGGCGGGTCATGCGCCGAAGCGCCCAAGCGGGCAATAGTGCCCGCGGTGGCTCCAGTTGGCGCTGGTTGTCGGTCTTTTTTCACTGCCGTCTAAATCCCTAACCCGCACAATGTAACTGTTACATTTTCGCCGGAGCCCACCATGACCGCACCCGCAGCCACCCGCGCAGACCGCATCGTTGTCGTCGACGACGACGCGCGCATCCGCGACCTGTTGCGCCGCTACCTCGCGCAAGAGGGTTTCGATGTGCTGCTGGCCGAGGACGGCAAGGCCCTGAACCGGCTGATGTCGCGCGAAACCATCGACCTCATCGTGCTCGACCTGATGCTGCCCGGCGAAGACGGCCTGTCCATCTGCCGCCGGCTGCGAGCTGCCAACGACATCACGCCGATCATCATGCTGACGGCCAAGGTCGAGGACGTGGACCGCATCGTGGGCCTGGAGGTGGGTGCCGACGACTACCTGCCCAAACCCTTCAATCCGCGCGAATTGCTCGCCCGCATCAACGCCGTGCTGCGCCGTCGCCCGGCGGTGGAGGCCCCGGGCGCCCCGTCCAAGGAAGCCCAGGTGGTGAGTTTCGGGCCCTTCGAGTTCGACCTCTCGTTGCGCCGCCTGGCCAAGTCAGGCGAACAGATTGCACTCACCACGGGCGAGTTTTCCATGCTCAAGGCGTTGGTGCGGCATCCGCGGCAGCCGCTGTCGCGCGACAAGCTGGCGCAACTGGCGCGCGGCCGCGAATTCGAGCCTTTTGATCGCAGCCTGGACGTGCAGATCTCGCGTCTGCGCAAGATGATCGAGCCCGACCCGGCGCAGCCGCGCTACATCCAGACGGTGTGGGGCGTGGGCTATGTCTTCGTACCCGATGGCGCTGCCTGATCGGCGCAACGGCGAAGGCGCACAAACGGCACGCAGCCGCCGGGCGGTTGGCCTCTCTCTTTTCTCGCGCACCTTTGCCTATCTGGCAGCGCTGCTCACGGGCGCCGTGCTGGTCTGGGTGTTCACGCTGCGCGCGCTGTCCACCATGCCCGCCGAAGGCGGCTCTGCCGGCCCCGCACTGACCGCCGCCGTATGGCTGGCCGTGGCTGCGCTGCTGACGCTGGCCGGTGCCGCGGTGGTGGCCCGGCTGATCAACCAACCCCTGCGTGAGCTGTCGTTTGCGGCCAGCCGTATCCGCGAGGGTGACCTGGACTCCAGGCTCGACGAAAACACCCTCACCAGCGAGATACGCGAAGTCAACCGCGGCTTCAACCGCATGGCGCGTGAACTGGCGCGCGTGGAAGACGACCGCGCCGTGATGCTGGCCGGCATCAGCCACGACCTGCGCACACCGCTGGCGCGGCTGCGGCTTGAAACCGAGATGAGCGTGGATGACGACGAGGCCAAGCGCAACATGGCGATGGACATCGACCAGCTCGACGCCATCATCGACAAGTTCATGGACTACGCGCGCCCGGGCGAAACCAAACTGCAGCCGGTGGCGGTGTCGCAGCTGGTGATCCGCGAGGCCGCCGTCTTTCGCGACCCGGCGCAGATCCGCATCACCAACCGCGTGCTCTCAGACCTGGTGGTGATGGCCGACGAGACCGAGCTGTCGCGCATCTTCCTGAACCTGTTCGAAAACGCGCGCCGCTACGGGCGCGGCACCTACACCGGCATGGCCGAGGTGACGGTGAGCTCGCAGATCGTCGACTCCTGGGCCATCCTCAGCGTGCGCGACCATGGCCCGGGCGCCAGTGCCGACAAGCTGCCGCAGCTGACGACGCCGTTTTTCCGGGGCGACGCAGCCCGCACCGCGGCCACCGGCGCCGGCCTGGGCTTGGCCATCGTCGAAAAGGCCATGGCGCGCATGGGCGGCAGCCTGGAACTGGCCAACGCGACCGATGGCGGGCTGGTGGCGCATCTGCGGCTGCGCCGGCCGACGGCAGAAGAACTGAAAAGCGCGCGGCGCTGAGTTCGTTGAGGCGGGGCAGCGCCCTGGCTCATGGAACACTTCGACGTCAACGCGGGACGGCTCAGCGTGCCAGCAGGCACACGGCACGCGTCTCGATCGCCCGGCCCTCGCCCACCGGCCCCATCTTCTCGGCCGTCTTGGCCTTCACGTTCACCACCTCAGCGGGCAGGCCCAAGGCTTGCGCGATGCGCTCGCGCATGGCAGGGATGTGCGGCGCCAGTTTCGGCGCCTGCGCCACCACCGTGCTGTCGATGTTGACGATGTGCCAGCCCAAGGCGCGCACGCGCTCGGCGGTCGCTTGCAGCAGTCGCACCGAATCGGCGCCCTTGAAGGCCGGGTCGGTATCCGGAAAGTGCTGGCCGATGTCGCCCAGCGCGGCAGCGCCCAGCAAAGCGTCGGTGATGGCGTGCAGCAGCGCGTCGGCGTCCGAGTGGCCCAGCAGGCCGTGGCTGTGCGGGATGAGCACGCCACCCAGCATCAGCGGCCGGCCCAGCACCAGGGCATGGGTGTCCCAACCCTCGCCTACGCGCAGCTGCGGCAGCGTGCCGGCGCTGGCAGGTGCGCTGCTGTCGGCATGGGGGGCTGTTGCGGGTGCCGACGAAGTGGTGGGCGAAGTTACCGGCGAAGTTACGGGCGAAGCAGCGGTCATCGTGTCTCCAGCAGGCGCGCGGCCAGCGCGAAGTCGGCCGGCCAGGTGAGCTTCAGGTTTTCGTAGTCACCCAGCACCGCGCAGGGCGCCAGTCCCAGGCCCTCGACGGCGCTCGCTTCGTCGGTGACTTCGCGCCCCGCTGCCGCAGCCGCGGCCAATGCGCGCTGCAGCAGTCCCAGGCGGAACATCTGCGGCGTCTGTGCCAGCAGCTTGTCCGTGCGGGGCAAGGTGGCGTTGATGCGACCCGTCTGCGCGTCGGCCGACTTCAGCGTGTCGGCCACCAGCAGCGCCAGCAGACCGCCCACGGCGTCGGGCAGGCAGGCGTCGATCAAACGGTCCACCCAGGCCGGCTGCAACAGGCAGCGGGCCGCATCGTGCACCAGCACCCAGTCATCATCCTGTGCCCCGCGCTCGCGCAGCGCCTGCAGGCCCGCGGCCACGCTGGCGGCGCGCGTGTCGCCGCCACACCGCGCCACCCAGGCCATGGGGCCGGCGAATTGCGGCGCGTGGGACTCGAAAGCATCGTCCTGCGGTGCCAGCACCACCAGCGTGGCGGCCAGGCGCGGCACGGCCATCAGCGCAGCCAGCGTGTGCGCCACCACCGTTTGATCGGCCAGCCTGGCGTATTGCTTGGGGCCACCAGCCCCGGCGCGCAAGCCCACACCCGCGCAGGGAACCAGGGCATAACAACGCGCGGTGGCGGCGGCTGAGTGCTCGTCAGGGTTGGAAATGTCGGTGGGGGCGGCCATGCGTGGTCGATTCTAGAATCCGCTGCTTGTCTGCCATGCCTTTGAGTCCCCTGCGCCCCTTGGGCCCCTTCAGCTGCTTCAGCCGCTTCAGCCGCTTTAGCCGCTTCAGCCCCCTGCGGGCACGCCCAACGCCACGCCGCCGCTGATGCAACTGCCCACCATAGCGCCCGGCAAGCGCTACACCTTGCCGCGGCCCACGGGCTCGGCCGACGCCTTGTTGCTGGCCCGGCTGGCGCGCCAGCATGCTGATGCCGGCCGGGTGCTGGCCATCTTCACCGCCGAGCCGTCCGACAGCACACGGCTGGCCGACGAACTGCCCATCTTCGATGCCACCCTGCGCGTGGCTGTGTTCCCGGACTGGGAAACGCTGCCCTACGACACCTTCAGCCCGCACCAGGACCTGATCTCCGAACGGCTCGCCACGCTGTGGCGCATCCACAGCCGCGATGTCGACGTGGTGCTGCTGCCGGCCACGACGGCGCTCACCCGCCTGGCGCCGCCGTCGTTCCTGGCCGGCACCACGTTCCACTTCAGGCAGAAATCGCGGCTGGACGAAGCCAGGCTCAAGTCGCAGCTCACGCTGGCCGGCTACCAGCATGTCAGCCAGGTGGTGAGCCCTGGCGAATACGCCGTGCGGGGCGGCTTGATCGACCTGTTTCCGATGGGCAGCCTGGTGCCGTACCGCGTCGACCTGTTCGGCGATGAGGTCGACAGCATCAGGACCTTCGATCCTGATTCCCAGCGCAGCCTGTACCCGGTGCCCGAAGTGCGGCTGCTGCCCGGGCGCGAATTTCCGCTGGACGACAAGGCGCGCACCGCCTTTCGTGCGCGCTGGCGTGAGCAGATCGAGGGCGACCCCACGCGCAGCCGCGTCTACAAGGACATCGGCGCCGGCCTGGCCAGCGGCGGCATCGAGTACTACCTGCCCCTCTTCTTCGACGAGCCAGGCACGTTTTTCGACTACCTGGGGCCACAAAACACCGCTGCCGGCGCAGCCGCCGTACCGCCGGCCGCGCTGGTGCTGCATGGCAAAGTGGACGAAGCGCTGGACCGCTTCTGGCAAGACACGCGCGAACGCCACCGCTTCCTGCAGCACGACCCCGAGCGGCCGCTGCTGCCGCCGGCGGCGATGTTCATGCCTGTCGAGGAGTTTTTCGCACGCACGCAGGTGCATGCCACGCTGTCGTTGCGCTCGGGTTCAGCGGCGGCGGGCGCAGCCGTTGCCGACACCACCGCGGCGCTGGGCACGGCGGCCGCCGAAACAGCGGTGGCCGATGCCGCCGCCGCGCTGTCACCCGCGGTCTCCTGGGCGCGCCCGCTGCCCGACCTGAGCATCGACCGCGGCGCCACCGACCCGCTGGGCCGGCTGGAAAAGCACCTGCAAAGCACCCGGCACCGGGTGCTGCTGGTGGCCGAAAGCGAAGGCCGGCGCGAGAGCCTGATCGATCTGCTGCGCGAGCATGGCATCCACGTGCCGACGGCCGACTCGCTGCAAGACTTCACGGCCAGCGACGAGAAAGTGGCCATCACCGCCGCCGCGCTGGCCGAAGGCTTCCACTGGTTCGAGCCCGATGCCGGCATCTCGCTGCAGCTCGTCACGGAAACCGAACTCTTTGCCACCACGCCGCAGGCGCGCCGACGCCGCAAGCAGGAACAGACCAGCAGCGTCGAAGCGCTGATCAAGGACCTGTCGGAGCTGAAGGTGGGCGACCCGGTGGTGCACCTGAACCACGGCATCGGGCGCTACCAGGGGCTGATCAATATCGACCTCGGCGGTGTGACGGGTGCAGACACGGGCGGCCCGTCGGAATTCCTGCATCTGGAATACGCCGACAAGGCCACGCTGTACGTGCCGGTGGCGCAGTTGCACCTGATCAGCCGCTACACCGGTGTCAGCGCCGACGAAGCGCCACTGCACAAGCTCGGTTCGCCGCAGTGGGACAAGGCCAAGCGCAAGGCCGCCGAGCAGGTGCGTGACACGGCTGCCGAGCTGCTGGCGCTGTACGCCCGCCGCGCCGCGCGTGAAGGGTTCGCGCACCGCTTCAGCCCGCACGACTACGAAGCCTTTGCCACCAGCTTCGGCTTCGAAGAAACCGCCGACCAGCGCGCCGCCATCCACGCCGTCATTCAAGACATGGTGAGCCCCAAACCGATGGACCGCCTGGTCTGCGGCGACGTGGGCTTCGGCAAGACCGAAGTGGCCCTGCGCGCCGCCTTCGTGGCCGTGCACGGCGGCAAGCAGGTGGCGATATTGGCGCCCACCACCTTGCTGGCCGAGCAGCACTTCAACACGCTGTGCGACCGCTTCGGCAAGTGGCCGGTGAAGATTGCCGAGATGTCGCGCTTTCGTTCAGCCAAGGAGATCAAGACCGCGATGGACGGCATTGCCGATGGCAGTGTGGACATCGTGGTGGGCACGCACAAGCTGCTGAGCAGCGATGTGAAATTCCAGCGCCTGGGGCTGCTGGTGATCGACGAAGAACACCGTTTCGGGGTGCGCCACAAAGAGGCCATGAAAGCGCTGCGCGCCGAGGTGGACGTGCTGACGCTCACCGCCACGCCCATTCCGCGCACGCTGGGCATGGCGCTCGAAGGCCTGCGCGACCTGAGCGTGATCGCCACCGCGCCGCAGCGGCGGCTGTCCATCAAGACCTTCGTGCGCACCGAAGGCACCAGCGTCATCCGCGAGGCCGTGCTGCGCGAGCTCAAGCGCGGCGGCCAGGTCTACTTCCTGCACAACGAGGTCGAGACCATCGAGAACCGGCGCCAGAAGCTGGTGGAACTGTTGCCCGAAGCACGCATCGCCATCGCGCACGGCCAGATGCCCGAGCGCCAACTGGAACAGGTGATGCGCGACTTCGTGGCCCAGCGCCACAACGTCTTGCTGTGCAGCACCATCATCGAAACCGGCATCGACGTGCCCAGCGCCAACACCATCGTCATCAGCCGCGCCGACAAGTTCGGCCTGGCGCAGTTGCA
>JBBQMM010000133.1:0-9990 GCA_038328935.1 Burkholderiales bacterium | reverse complement strand
GCCAGTAACGATTTGGCATCTGGGTTGGTGGCCAGCAAAAGTTTTTGCCCGATTTTCATGATCGTGCTCGTAAAGCATAAAGTACATTAGAAACCTCCACAAGACTGATGGGTGGCGCTATCAGGGTTACTTCGCAGCGTTGCTTTAGGTTGCACCTTGGGGTTCAGCTGAAATACGTCTTCGGAGTCCAAAGGTTCACTCGTGTCGACGACTCACCCTCGCAGTTGGTATGGGACTTGAAGACACCACACCGTTCGCAAGGCTGGCGGCTTGAAGGGGTTTAAATATTCTTTGCTGACTGGCAGAAAAACTGCGCACCGAGGTCATAGCAGTTTCGCTGCGCAATCGTCTATCAAAAATAGCGTTTGCCGGAAAGGTTGAATGGGCTCGGGGACATCTTCCAGTGCCGTGGATCTACATGGCCCCAAGTCATTTCACACAGGCACGACCATAGCGTCAGATAGTGTGCCGGCATAACCTCCATGCCCGCATACATGATGCTGGGAGATGCCACCTGAACGTTGCCCAGCATCTGGTTCTGGTCCATGAATGTGGGCGCCAGAACACTCGGATTCAGGCTCAGAAGATTGGACAAGCCGCCCTGCGCTTCCGCCTTGCGCTTGGTGTCGTCGTCCCATTGAGTGGGGTCGCCCGCCGTCATTGCCAGCTGCAGTGTCTTGGATATCAGATTGTCGGCATTGGCCCGACTCGTCAGCTGAGGATGCAAGCGGCCCATATACTCATCCGGCAGGCCCAGCATGTGACCAAATTCATGGCACAGGACAATGTAGTTCATCTCGGCTGCCCGGTCCACGGTCGGTCGCACGTGCGGCACGATGACCACGCCCTGATAACTGGTGGACGTCACCGGTTGGCCGGCGGCCGTGGACAGCGACGCAAGGATCTGCCGTTTCAAACCTGAACGCTTGGTGGACGAGTCTGTGGCCGTGATGGCGGTGTCGTCTCGCATCACGCAATCCAACACCTCCGCCACCGCTTTCGCACGTCGTTTTCCCAGGCCCCGCTGAAAGGTCCCGTCGGTGCCGCCCGTACCGCCGTATACGTAAATCTCGATACCAGTGACGTCCTTGGTCGCAATCTTGTGAACATAGCGCGCGTAGTCCAGCAATTTGATCTTCTGCGGCGCGGTGAGTTCGGCGCTGTTTTTGGCAAACGGGATCGCCATCAGGCCACGATCTGCCAGGCCCTGTTCCATCTGGTACACACGCAATTGGAAAATGGCCTCACGCAATTTTCGCTGGTCCTTGGGCTCGATGGCCAAGTTGTCGATGGGACAGAAGGGCGGTGTCTTCGACCAACCAATCCCACCACCCATGGTGCCCATATTGGGCGCCCTCTTGTCCACCAGCAAATGCAACTGGGCATTTTCCTTTGTAGTAGAAATGCATTTCAGTGTCACCTGCGCTTTATACTTCTCCCAGCCAGGCCGCTTGCATTCGAAGAGATAACGTTGCGACCAAAAATCTTCCACGACCCGAAAGGCGCGCGGTGCCCAAGCCAGCTTTTCATCATCACGCCACTTCTGATCGAAGTCCCGAAACTCTATGAACACTCTGATAGTTACGTTAAGCCTTCCAGCATTTGGGTTGTAGTCGGCGTCGAAGCGACCGATTCCCGTATTCGCCTCCCAGTCCGTTACCGTAAACTTTCCATTCCTGGCCGCATCGAGAAATTTGACTTCGGTTCCCATTCTCATGGTGTTGCTCCATTCGGTAGTAGATTTTGATCACCGATATCAAAGTTCGAAGGTGTACGCGAAACTACCGTTGCTGGCGTTGACCCGTACGGCTGCTATTTCTGCACCAACCATCATGCGGGTGAGGAATTCCCGGCTGATATCCGGCAACATCGTGTTTGTCAATATCGCATCAATCATCCGCCCACCCGATTCGCTCTCGGTACAACGTGAAACGACCAGCTTGACCACGTCGTCGCCATACTCGAACGGAATCTTGTAACGAGATTCCACTCGCTTCTTGATGCGGTTGAGTTGCAGCTTCACGATCTTGCCCAGCATGTCGTCGCTCAGCGGGTAATACGGAATCGCCACCAGACGCCCCAGCAAGGCAGGCGGGAAGATCTTCAACAGCGGTTCACGCAGAGCCTTGGCCATGCCCTCGGGGTCGGGCATCAGTTCGGGGTCTTTGCACAGGCCTGCAATCAGGTCGGTGCCTGCATTCGTCGTCAACAGAATCAGGGTGTTCTTGAAGTCGATGAACCGCCCTTCCCCGTCTTCCATGAAGCCCTTGTCGAAGACCTGGAAGAACATCTCGTGTACATCGGGGTGGGCCTTTTCCACTTCGTCGAGCAGCACCACGCTGTAGGGCTTGCGGCGCACGGCTTCGGTCAGTACACCGCCTTCGCCATAACCCACGTAACCCGGCGGCGCGCCCTTCAGCGTGCTGACGGTGTGGGCCTCCTGGTATTCGCTCATGTTGACCGTTATCAGGTTCTGCTCACCGCCGTATAGCGCCTCGGCCAGCGCCAGCGCGGTTTCGGTCTTGCCGACGCCTGACGTGCCGGCGAGCATGAAGACGCCGATCGGCTTGTTCGGGTTGTCCAGGCCGGCACGGCTGGTCTGGATGCGCTTGGCGATCATTTCCATCGCGTGGTCCTGGCCGATCACGCGCTGGGCCAGGCTGTCGGCGATCTTGAGGATAGTTTCCATCTCATTGCGCGCCATGCGGCCCACCGGGATGCCGGTCCAATCGCCGACCACCGCTGCCACCGCCTGGTAGTCCACCGTGGGCAAGATCAGCGGCGTCTCCCCTTGCAGCGTGGCCAGCTTGTCCTGCACCACCTTCAACTGCGCCAGGTCGGCCAGGCGTTGCGTTTCGACTTCTGCTGCGGGCTGGTCGGCCGTCGCGACTTCGGCTTCTGCCGCTGCTCCTGCCGCTGCGCCCGCCACCGCCGACGCGGCGGCCTCCAGGCTGCTGCCCGTGCCTTCCACCGGCTTGATGCCGGCGCGCAGCTTGGCGCGCAACGCCAGCAGTTCGTCGACCAGCGCCTTCTCTTCGCCCCAGCGGGCGTCCAGCGCCGCCAGCCGCGTGCGCTCGGCAGCCAGCAATTCGCCAGCATCCGCTTCTCGCTTGCCAGTATCGATGCCGATGGCCTTTTCGCGGCCGATGATGCCGAGCTCGGTTTCCAGCGCCTCGATGCGCTTGCGGCAGTCGTCCACCTCGGCCGGCGTGGCGTGCAGGCTCACGGCCACGCGCGCGCAGGCGGTGTCGAGCAGGCTCACGCTCTTGTCGGGCAGCTGGCGCGCGGGGATGTAACGGTGGCTGAGCTTCACCGCCGCTTCCAGCGCTTCGTCCAGGATCTGCACCTGGTGGTGCTTTTCCATCGTGCTGGCCACGCCGCGCATCATCAGGATGGCCTTCGGCTCGTCGGGCTCGTCGACCTGCACGGTCTGGAAGCGGCGCGTCAGTGCCGGGTCTTTCTCGATGTGTTTCTTGTACTCGGCAAAGGTGGTGGCGCCGATGGTGCGCAGCGTGCCGCGCGCCAGTGCCGGCTTCAGCAGGTTGGCCGCGTCGCCGGTACCGGCCGCGCCACCGGCACCCACCAATGTGTGCGTTTCGTCGATGAACAGGATGATGGGTTTGGCGCTGGCCTGCACTTCGTCGATGACGCTGCGCAGCCGCTGTTCGAATTCGCCCTTCATGCTGGCGCCGGCCGGCAGCAGGCCGACGTCGAGCGAGCGCAACTCCACTTCCTTCAAGCTGGGCGGCACGTCGCCGCGGGCGATACGTTGTGCAAAGCCTTCCACCACCGCGGTCTTGCCGACACCGGCCTCACCCACCAGGATGGGGTTGTTCTGGCGGCGGCGCATCAGGATGTCGACCACCTGGCGAATTTCGTCGTCGCGGCCGACGATGGGGTCCATCTTGCCGTCGCGCGCCTGCGCGGTCAGGTCGACGGTGAACTTCTTCAGCGCTTCCTGCTTGCCCATCGCCGCCGGCGCCATCGCGCCGCTCGCTTCTCCGGGTGCCGCGCCACCGGACAAGCCGCTGCCGTCGCTGGCGCCCTGCCCGTCTTCGGGGCTGCCGGCCAGCACCTTGGCCAGGTTGTCGGACAGTTCGTCGACCTTGATGCGGTCGAACTGGCGGCTGATGCCCAGCAAATGCCCGCGCAGGTTCTTCGTCTTCAGCATGCCCACCAGCACGTAGCCGGTGCGCACGCTGCTGTCACCGTACAGCAGCGTGCCGTAAACCCAACCGCGCTCGATGGCGTCGGGGATGGGGTCGGATATGTCGCTGATGCTGGTGGCGCCGCGCGGCAGGCGGTCGAGTGCAGCGGTCAGGTCCTTGGCCAGCACCGACATGTCGAGCTGGTAGTGCTTGATGACGCGGTGCCAGTCGGAGTCTGCGCTTTGAAGGATCTGCGACAGCCAGTGCTCCAGTTCCACGTAGGGGTTGCCGCGCAGCTTGCAAAACACGGTGGCGCCTTCCACCGCCTTGTAGGCCGCTGCGTTGAGCTTGCCGAACAGTGCCACACGGTTGATCTCTGCCATGAACAGTCCTTTTTGATTTCAGTGCGATACGGTTGCAGGCCTGGGGTGCAGCACCAGATGCGGCAATGCGCCGCCTCGCGGTGCACCCAGCCAGGTGTTCCAGCCCAGGCACGATTGGCGGCCCAGACGGCAGTCGGGCCGCGCCTCGTGTTTCAGTTCCAGCCGCAGGGCCCAGCCCAGTTCCAGCCCGACGTATTGGTTCACCAGCGCCTGCAGCGGCGGCAACGCCGTGCCGCTGGGCAGCAGCGACTCGAAACCGGCGCCGTCCAGCGGGCCCAGGTGCACCGTGAAGTGGTGCTGCCGGTCGAACACCGAACTGCCCAGCACCGCGCTGACGCCCAACTGCGCGCTGGATGTGCGACGGCGAGCCCCGGCTCGCCCGATGCGGCTGCGCTCTTGTGGTTGCAGGCGCATCCAGCGCCCCACGAACGACTCCACCCGTGCCGGCACGCGCAGGAAACCCGACACCAGGGCCTGCAACCCGTCGGCGTTGCGCACCTGGCGCGACAGGATGCCGGCGAAGAAGAGCTTGGCGTGGTGCGGTGCCGCGTCGCGGTTGCGCCACTGCGGGCCGCCGATGCCGATGAGCGAACCCACGTAGTCGGCAAAGCGGTCGTCCTGCGGCCGGTCCATGCTGACCGCCGGCTGCGCCTGCGCCCAGGCGCGGTAGAACAGCAGCAGCAGCCGGTGGTGAAAGAGGTCGGCAAAGGCCTGAAAGGTCTGGTCGCCCTTGTGCAGGCTACGTTCCAGCGCGTAGGTGGTCAGGTGCAGCGGCAGCGGGCCGTTGGGGCCGAAGAGCCCGAAGAAACGCACCTCCATGCGTGTCACGCCACCGGGCGTCTGCGGCACCACCGCATGCAGGCTGGAAGGCGCAAAACTCATGGCCGCCTTCTGCGCCAGCCGCACCGGTTCATCGGCCGGCCGACGGGCGGTGCCCAGCCGCGGCATGCTGGCGTGGTGGGCTTCCAGCACACGCAGCGCGTGGAAAAAGTCCCAGCGCCACGGCTCCTGGGCCATCAACAGCGCGGGGTTCGCCGCTGCCGGAGTGGAGGTGCGCTCGGCGTTCACAGCATGGGCCGTGCACCGCTGCGCGGCTGGCCGTTCAGGATGTCGCCGCGCGCGGCAGAGCGCAGACGCAGTTGCGTAAAGCCGTTGATGGAGACGTGCCGCGCCACGAAACGCTCGAGCACGCTGCCCAGCAGGTAGGCGCTGCCGCCTTCGAAGGCCAGGTCGTCGATCTCGACCTCGATGGCCACACCGCGGCCGAAGGTGATGGGGCCCGCCATCGGCAGGCGCCGCACCACGGCGCTCATGCGCACCGAACGCACGCCGTCCACCTGGCGCTGTGCGGCAGCGTCGCCGGTGGCGGCGTACAGACGCAGGATCTGGCGCAGCGCCGCGGCACCGTGTTCGGCATCGGTATCGAGCAGCGAGAGGTGGTTCAGCGACAGCTGGTTGATCAGCTTCCAGGCCACGTTGCCTTCCCGCAAAGCCGACAGCGGCCGCGAAGGCCCGCGCACCACCTTCACTTCGCGCAGCGGCGCCGCCGCGTTCAACGTCAGGTCGCCACCGGCCTGGCCGGTGGGCATCAGGATGGGCAGGTCGCGGTTGGTGCACAGCGCGCGCACGCCCAGCTGGCGCAGGTCGGCGCTGAAAGGTGCTTCCTGCGCGTCCACCACCGAGACAAAAACCTCGGTGCCGAGATACGACGAACGCGGCCCGTCGCGCTGCTGCGCGCTGGACAGCAGCCGGGGTTCACGCTGCAGCGTGTAATAGGCCGAATGGCTGCGCTCTTCGGTGTGGAATGCACTGTAGAACGGCATGAACTGCCATTCGCTGCTCACGCCTACGCCGTAGCCCTTGACGTCGAGAATGGAATGCACCTCGAAGTCTTGCGGGCGCGTGCGGTCGGGCACGACGTGGTAGTCCGCCGTCTCGGGCCCCACGTGGATGCGGTCGCAACGGCGCTCCACCAGGTTGATGGCCGGCACGCAGTTCAGGGCCAGGCAGTTGGCGTCCACGGCCTGCTGCAGCGCGGGGTCGGCGCGGTTGAAGATCAGCAGCGCCTCGACCTCGGTGCCACCGAGCTTGCGCAGCGCCGGGCCGATGTCCTGCAGCTCGAAGAACAGGAACCGCTGCGGAAAGGCGAAATACTCCTGCAACAGGCGATAGCCCTCGAAGCCGCGCAAGCCCGGTGGCAGCAGTGCGTGTTCGTCGTCGAAACCGACACGGCCCACGCAGTCGGCGTCCAACGCCTCGAAGCGGCCCGATCCCCGCGCCGCCGGTTGCACCAGCACGCCCATCGTGGCATCGCACACCAACTCGTTCAAGCGGTAGGCAATGTCTTCGACGCCGCTGAAGTGAAAGCTCAGGTTCTGCAAGCCGAGCTTCGCAAAGTCCAGACCCGCGGTGGCGCGCAGACGCACCCGCAGGCCGGCGCGGTAACGTCGCCATTCGGGCAGGCCGGCCAGCGGCAGGTCGGCAGCGTGGGTGAAGTATTCGGCGTGCGTCAGCTCCAGCGGCCACAAGCGCAATTCGTTCGCGGTGCGAAATTCACAAGCCGTGGCACCGGCCTTGCTGGCGCGGCTGGTCAGCACGCTGCCGCGCGGCACCCGCGGCCCCTGGGCCAGCGCCGGGTCGTTGAGGTCGGGGTCGAGCCGCGCAATCAGCATCGACGGTGTGGGCGCCAGAAACTGCGGGTAGATGATTTCCAGCAAGCGCTGCGTGAAGCGCGGGAACTCGGCGTCGAGCTTGAGCTGGATGCGACCGGCCAAAAACGCAAAGCCCTCGAGCAGCCGCTCCACATAGGGGTCGGTAACTTCCAGGCCTTCCATGCCCAGACGCGCAGCAATCTTCGGAAAGGCCTGGGCAAATTCAGCGCCCATTTCACGCAGGTGGCGCAGCTCTTCGTTGTAGTAGCGCAGCAGCCGGGGGTCCATGGTCGTGTGTGAAAGCCGCTGCGGTACGGGTGGGTTGCTGAACTACCGCGTGACTTCGCGGATGGCGATGCGGCCGGTTTCAAGGTCGATATCGGTGCGCAGCATCAGTTCCAGCGGCACCGGTTGCGCCCACAGCTGGCCGCTGATGCGAAAACCCAGCTGGTTGTGGTGGTCGGCCTGCTGTTCGCTGGCCTCGGCTTGCACGGTCAGCGTGCCCGGCAGGATGCGCGGCTCGTGCTGCAGGATGGCGCGGCGCACGCCGTCTTGCAGCGTCTGCAGGTCCACCGCCGACAGGTAGCGTCCCGACAAGGCCGGCAGGCCGAAGCTAAGTACCGAGCGGGCCGCGTGCGGTGAGGTTTCGCTGTCGAGCCAGTCGTTGGGCTGTGTGGTGTTGAACAACCAGGCCAGGTCGCGCAGCACCAGTTCGCGCAGGCGGGTTCGGTTGATGACGCGGGATTCCGCGGCTTCCACCCGGCTGTCGGGCTCGTCGTCGGTCAGCCGGTCCAGCAGCGCGGGTTGAAGGCGGTCTTGGGCACGCAGGTTGGCCATGGCGTAGGCGCTGTGGTCGGGCGGCGCGCTGGAGTCAGGGACGGTGCTTCAGGCGGCGTTCAGCACCACCGAGCGCACATCCATCAGCGCGACTTCGGTTTCGTTGGTCGTGACGACACGCTGGCCCAAGCCGACGAAGCCACCGGCAGCGGTTTCGCGCCACTCGGTGCGACGCGACAGCGCCAGCAGGTCGCCGGTGGCCAGTTCGGTGTCGGGGTAGCGGGTGGGAATGAAACCGACTGATTCACCACCATTGGAGAATTGGAAATGCGCCGGCATCCACACCGCATCGCGCAGGTCGACCGGCGCTTCGATGCTCACCTGCTGCAAACGGTTCCAGGGCAGCCAGTAGTAGCGGCCGTTGATCAGCGCTTCCAGCGTGGGGCCCAGGCGGCTGTCGGCATCGGCTATCCACTCAAAGGCCTGGCCGTCCAAGGTGCCGGCGCTGGCCGGTGCTTCGTCCAGCGCGCGGGCGCGCAAGCGTTGTGCTGCCGCGCCTTCGCCCCGGCCTTCCAGCAGCAGGGCTTCGATCAACATGGCGACCCAGGGTTCGGGTTCGCCAAACAGCATGGGCACTTTCTGGCCGGCAAATACCTGCAGGCGCAGCGTCTCGCAGTGCACCGCTTCGCGGTAGGTCTGCACCATCGGCAGCGTGCTGGCATCGAGCTCTGAAGCCACCTGCAACTGGTTCAGCGCACGGTCCCATTGGCCCAGCACCGCCAGCAGCTGGAACATGAAGACACGCAGCTTGGCGTCTTGCGGGTGCGAGCGCACCTGCTCGGTCAGCAGCTTCAGCGCCATTCGGGCGTCGCCCGCTTTGAGGGCCTGTTCAGCAGCAGGAGAGACAGGCATGGCGCAATCGTGTCCTTGATGGGCGCGCTGCAGAGCCCATCACGGCACCGTGCAGCCCGCAAACTTGTGAAATGCTCATACTGCGGTTGCTGTTGAAGCACACCGCGCATGCGAATGTGAAAGAGGTCGGTGCGGCAATCGACTGCTGCGAACCCGAAGACCCCTTACGCGGTCAACGCAAGGCAATCGACGCGGGTGTCAAAGACCCCGCGCTGACCGCCGCATCAACTCACCACTTGACGTTGCCGGCGATGTCCCAGCCCATCGTCACGGCCGCGTCGCCTGAGCCGTCCGGCTTCTGCGGCGTGTAGATCAGCTTGCACTTGGCGAAGTTCAACGTCACGTTCTCGGTCAGACGGTCTTCACCACCCGAGCCGCCGGTGGAAACCGCGCTGATCAGGACCGATGCCAGCTGGATCTTGATGTACTCCAGCGGCTTTTCGCCGGCCTTGCGCACGATGAGCATAGCTTCGTCGAAGTGCTTGCCATTGGCGGCAGCCAGCATCAGGTCGGGCGTGGTCTTGTCAACATACTTGGTGAACGAGAGGTCTTGCACGTTGACCTTGCCTGCACCGGCGCCGCCACCCACATGGGCGCTGCCGGAGTTGCTCAGGCCCCAGCTCCAAGCCAGGACATCAGTCTTCTCTTTGTGAACCTTGTCTTTCGACTCACCCTTGAGTTTGCCGATCTGAATGAACATGTCCATGGCCATGGTGGTTTCTCCTGTGGTGCCCCGACCGGGGCGATTAAATTGGAAGACCGCGCTGCAAAGTCGCCCCAGGCATCGGGCGCTCCCTTGCGCAGCCGCAAGGGAAAACGGGGGTTACATCAAAGAGCGTTGCAACTAAAGGGCTTGCAACTTCAGCCTGCTTTCGCCGAAGGCAGTTTCGAAACCAGCCTGAGCGAGACCGTCAGCCCTTCAAGCTGGTAGTGCGGCCGCAGGTAGAACTTGGAGCTGTAGTAGCCGGGATTGGACGGGTCTTCTTCGACGATGACCTCGGCCGCTGACAAGGGTTTGCTGGCCTTCGTTTCTTCGGAAGAAGTGGCCGGGTTGCCGTCTACATACTGCATCACCCAGTCCTGCAGCCACCGTTGCACCTCGTCGCGCTCCTTGAACGA
>JBBQMM010000132.1:0-10033 GCA_038328935.1 Burkholderiales bacterium | reverse complement strand
CGCCCTGCGCACGCGCGCCGAGCCGCACGCGCAGGGCTGGCGCGTGAATGGGCAGAAGATCTTCATCTCCAATGGCCAGCTCGCCGACCTGGTGGTGCTGGCGGCAAAGACCGACCCCGCCCAGGGCGCCAAGGGCGTGAGCCTGCTGCTGGTGGACACCCGCACGCCCGGCTTCAGCCGCGGCCGCAGGCTGGAAAAACTGGGCCTGCACGCGCAGGACACCAGCGAACTCTTCTTCACCGACATGGTGCTGGGCGCCGACGCCTTGCTGGGCCCGGCGGGCAGCGGCTTCAAGGCCCTGATGACCGAGCTGCCGCAGGAACGGCTGCTGGTGGCCATCGCTGCGGTGGCGGCGATGGAAGCCGCCGTGCTCGAAACGCGCGACTACGTGGCGCAACGCAAGGCCTTCGGCGGGCCGCTGTCCGACAAGCAGACCGTGCGCCACCGCCTGGCCGAATGCCATGCCAACACGCTGGTGGCGCGCAGCTTCCTGAACGACTGCCTGCGCCGCCACCTGGCCAGCGAACTCGACACCGCCACCGCCAGCGTGGCCAAGTTCTGGTGCAGCGAGATGCAGTTCAAGGTGCTCGACGAATGCCTGCAGCTCTTTGGCGGCTATGGCTACATGCGCGAATACCCGATCGCCCGCGCCTGGGCCGACGCGCGTGTGCAGCGCATCTACGGCGGCACCACCGAGATCATGAAAGAGATCGTCGCGCGGGCGCTGTTCTGAACGCTGGGTGCTCCTGCAGCCGGCCCGTGACGCGCAGGCCGCAAAGGCGCCCGGCCGCGTGCAAGGGCTGCGCTGCGAACGGACATCGAACGCGGCTGTTCAGGACACCGCGCCCACGCCGTAGCGCCCCGTCAGCAGCGCGCCCTTGCGAAAGCGCTCCAGCGCATACGGGGCCAGCGGCACATCGGTCTTCAAGCCCAGCGCCTCCTGCGCCAGCACGCGGCCCACGCCGGGCGACAGCTTGAAGCCGTGGCCCGAGAAGCCGTAGCCCACCACCAGGCCCTGCATGTCGGGCAGGCGGCCGAGCACCGGGTTCCAGTCGGGGGTGACGTCGTAGACGCCGGTCCACGACGAAGCCAGGCCCGCGGTCTCGAACGAGGGGAAGCGCTCGGCCACCTGCGCGCCCACCTGCACCACGTGGTCCATCGAGACATCGCCCTGTTCGTTGTCGGGCGCCGGCAGCGTGTGGCCTGCGGTGCCTTCGCTCACCAGCATCTGCGTGCCGCCATAGCTGCGGCAATACAGCATGCCTGCTGAGCCCAGGTCTTTGTAGACCGGCATCTGGTAGGTGTACGGCTCGGGGCCCTGCAGCGCCAGCACCGCGTGGCGCTCGGCGCTGACGGGGGAGGCAATGCCGGTCCAGCGTTCGATGTCGCGCGCCCAGATGTTTTGCGTGCTGACGACCACCGGGCTGGTGAAGGTG
Source organism: Burkholderiales bacterium (assembly GCA_038328935.1). GTDB lineage: Bacteria > Pseudomonadota > Gammaproteobacteria > Burkholderiales > Burkholderiaceae_C > Rubrivivax. The sequence goes on along the minus strand of JBBQMM010000132.1, from coordinate 8,597 downwards.
CCCTGTGAGGTTTCAACGCCGCTCACGCGGCCCTGCGCGTGCAGCAGTTGCTGCACTTCCACGCCTTCGATGATCTTCACGCCGCGGCGGCGCGCGGCGCGGGCAAAGCCGGTGGCCGTGAGGTAGGCGTCGGCAAAGCCGGCCTCCGGCTCGAAGCCGATGAGCGCGGCATCGTCGAAGCGCGCAATGGGCAGCAGGCTGCTGGCCTGCCCCGCGTCGAGTTCCTGCACCGTGATGCCCTTCTGGCGCTGGCCTTGCAGCGCGTCGCGCAAGGCTTCGAGCCGGGGGCCGACGGGCGACGCAATCAGGTAACCACACTTCACCAGCCCGGCAGAAGCTTCTTCGTCGCCCAGGTAAGCGGCAAAGTTCTTGAACACCTGCCACGAGGTCAACGCGAGTTCGACGTTCTCGATCACCGAGTAGTGCGTGCGCAGGATGCCCGAGGACTGCGACGTGGTGCCCGCGCCGATCTGCGTGCGGTCCAGCACCAGCACCCGCTTCGCACCCAACTGGGCCAAATGAAAAGCCACCGAACTGCCGATGACGCCGGCGCCGATGACGATGACGTCGTAGTGGTTCATGGGTGCTTTCTCAGCCTGCAGGCTGCGGGTAGATGATGGCCGACAGAAACTGGATAAGGCAGCGCACCAGGCGCTCGGGCCCGTGCGACACGGTGCCGGAGAAGCCAGGTGAAGTCTAGCGGGCCCGCATGAATATCGCCTGTCAGGCACTTGACTTGCTTGGCAGAACACACACCACCTGAGGACCACCCGATGACGGCCGACACCGCAGGCGCCTTTCAAAGCGACCTGGCAGCGCCCCTTCGATTCGATACTGCCGCCGCCGCCCAGGCGCACCTGGCAGCGCAGGGCGTGCGCTACGTGCTGGCGCAGTTCGTCGACATCCACGGCGTGGCCAAGGCCAAGTCGGTGCCACTGGCGCACCTGAATTCGATGCGTCCGAGGCGCTGCGTGCCACGGGCATCGACGTCTACCCGATCGACCACGAAGACGCCAACGGTCAGTTCGAGATGAACTCCACCTACACCGATGCGCCGACCTCGTGCGACCACTTCGTGTTCTTCAAGATGGCGGCCAGCGAGATTGCCAACGAGCTGGGCCTGATCTGCAGTTTCATGCCCAAGCCCTTTGCGCACCTGCCGGGCAACGGCATGCATATGCACCTGTCCATCCGTGAGCAGGCGGGTGAGCAGGCGGGTGAGCATGCGGGTGAGCATGCGGGTGAGTAGGCGGGTGGCCAGGCGGGCGGACGGCGTGGCGCGCAACCTGTTCGAGGACCCGACCGACCGCCGCGGTCTGCACCTGTCCACGCTGGCCTACCACTTCCCGGGCGGCCGGCCGGCCCACGCGCCGGCGTTGGCCGGCGCTTTGCGCGCCCACGGTCAACAGCTACAAGCGCCGGGTGGTGGGGCGTTCACTCACGGGCTCGACCTGGGCGCCGGCCTACATCAGCTATGGCGACAACAACCGCTCGGCCATGGTGCGCCGCGCTGCGGCCTGTCAAACTGCGGCGCGGTCGCTCGACCCTGGCTCAAGCCCGCGCCTGGCCGTGCCAGGCACGGCCTGTCGCCGCAGCTCTGAGCGCGGGGACGTCTTCGGGCAGCCGCTGGTACTCAAGTTGCGGTGCAGGCAAAACCCTCTTGCGGAGCCGCTCCCAGAGGGTGCAAGCCGGGCAGCCGGCTGTGTCCGCCATCAGCTCCAGCCCGTCGGCAATCGACGTTTGCTGGCTGTCAGCCCAACCGGTACAAAGTGCTGTCGTCGCGGAACGGCTGGTCGTCGAAGACGTGGCGCAGGGCGCCTTGGCGCATCATCTGCGTCGCCCACTGGGCAGCGGTAGCGCGTGGCGCTTGGAATTGGTGGGAGATCCACGTTACCAGCACCCTTCCGGTGGCGCATTGGCGGTGGCGCAGCAGGCCGCGGCAGTGGTCGCGCCACGGGAAGCCAACTGCACTGTGCAGCGCGCGTTTGACTTCGGCGGCCTCGGGCGCGGCCTGGAAAACTTGGGTGCTGGTGCCGGGGCTCAGGCAGTAGAACAGTTCGGCGTCTTCGAAGTCGTGTTCGTCCAGCACATGGTGCACCAGCCCCAGGGCCAGCAGGGCACGCGCCTGGCGCAGCGCTTCGCCCCGGCTGACACCGTGTTGGCGCACGATCCAGTCCAGCGCCTGGCGGCCGACAAAACAGCGCGGGTAGGCGCGCAGCAGGTGCAGCCGGTCACGCACGTCGACGCCACCGGTCGAACCCATGCGCTGCCACAGCGCGTGCAGCGCGGCGCTGGCGTCAGCGCCTTCCTCGGACGCCACGGTGGTTGTTGCGCGCACCGGCGGGGCTGCACCAGGCAATGCCAAGCTGGCGTGCAGGCTGGCGGTAGGGCTGGTGGTAGGGCTAGTGGTAGGGCTGGTGGTAGGGCTGGCGGTATGGCTGGCGGTCTGCTGCGCCGTCCAACGCACGAAATCAGCAATCGCCATGGGCCGTGCCATCAGGTAACCCTGCGCACTGGCCACGCCGCGCGCGGCCAGGTAGTCCCACTGTGAACGGGTCTCCACTCCCTCTGCAATCAGCGGTACGTGCAGCTCGCGCGCCAGCCTGATGATGGCGTCCAGCACCGGGCGGGTGACGGTGTTTTCGTCCACGGTACTGACAAAGGCGCGGTCGATCTTGATGCGGTCGATGGGCAACTTTTCCACCGTAGCCAGGCTGCTTTGCCCTGTGCCGAAGTCGTCGATGGCGATGCGCCAACCGTCGGCCCGCAAAGCGATGAGTTGACCCAATGCCAGGGGGTCGACGAAGTCGCGTTCCGTCAGCTCCAGCAGCACCTGCTGGCGCGGCAAGGTGTCGGGCGTGAAGGTCTGCGCCAGTCGCTGCGCAAAACCCGGCTCGCGCAGCTGGCCAGGAGTGATGTTGAAGCTGAAGTACAGCTGCGGCTGGGCTTGCGCCAAGGGCGCCAGCCGATGCGCGGCCAGCGACATGGTCAAGTCGGACATGCCCAGGATCAACCCCGTGCGCTCGGCCTCGTCGATGAACTCACCCGGCCCGAGGATGCCGCGCTGCGGATGGTCCCAGCGCATCAACACCTCGCCGCCCACGCAGTGGCCGCTGCTCAGGTCGACGATGGGTTGCACGAAGGGCACGAACTGGCGCTTGGCCAAGGCGCGCGCCAGGCGCTTGACCAGCCGCGCCCGGTTCACGGCCTGGCGCCACACCTGGGCCACCACGGCACCCAGCGCCAGCAAGGCCACGGCGGCACTCAGCAGCGTGTTGTACAGCGCCGCGTGCAGCACGTCGGCGCGGTCGAATTCGGCCGTCAGCAAGACGTTGTGCCGCAGCGATTGCAGTGGCAGCGGTGGCAAGCCCCAAGCGGGTTGGGTTGCGGCGCGGGCACCCCACAACACCGCGCTGCTCGCCTCCATGGTGCGCGCGGCAATTCGAATAGGCGACGCGGCCAGCTCAAGGGGCATTTCGCTGACCGGCAGCAGCAGTGCGCTCCGGTCCAGGGTCGCGACCAGCACCGCACCGTTGGGCAAGGCCAGCGCCAACTGCGGCTTGACGACGATCTGACCACCCAGCACCAGCGCCAAACCCCGAGTCGGCACGACGGCCGGCGACTCGGCCAGGTACTCGCCCTCGGGGCCGCAGCGCAGCGGGCTATGGGCATGCACCAGCTCGAAGCGGCGCACCAGCGGTGAGGCCAGGCTTTCTTTCAGCAGCGCTTGCACCAGGGCGCCAGGGCACTTCTGCAGCGAGGCCTGCAGGGTGGGCTGGGTGGCCAGGTGGTGCAGGTCCAGCGCCACGGCATCCAGCCGGGATTCCAGAAAAACCTTGGCCACCGCAACGCCCCTTTGCGCCGCCTCGCGGTGTTGCTGCCAGGTGATCAATGCGCCAGCCGCCACAGCCAGCGCCAGCGCGCCAGACGCCGCAACCAGGGTTCGCGGCCCGTCAATGGCCAGGCGCCGCTTGCGGTGGCGGCTGGTGGACGTCCAAGCCATGTTCAAGCCGCCGAGCGCCCGGCCCATACGGGCCGCCAGCCCGTTCAAGCCAGGCGCGGTGCCCAAAGGCGCATTGACCGAGTCCAGGGCAGAGTCCATGGCGGCTTATCGGCATGGAGCTCTGCTGGCTTGAGTGCCAGCCCGCATCGGCCGTGCGAAGTGCCCTCAGGCCATCGCCGCCTGGGCCGCCTGGGCCGCCAGCACCTCGACCCGCACCGCCTCGGTCAGCTCGGCCTTCAAGCCGCTGAAGACGGGTGTGGTCTTCACCGAGTAGTGGCGCGGATGCGCCAGCGGCACCGCGTGGTCGAGCTTGATGCGCCCCGGCCGCGCGCTCATCACCACCACCCGCGTGCCCATGAACACGGCCTCGTCGATGTCGTGGGTGACGAACAGCACCGTCTTGCGCTCGCTGGCTTTTTCACTTTCCCAGATGCCCAGCAGCAACTCCTGCATCAGCTCGCGGGTCTGGTGGTCCAGCGCGCCGAAAGGCTCGTCCATCAACAGCATGCGCGGGTTGTTGGCCAGCGCACGGGCCAGTGCGGTGCGCTGCTGCATGCCACCCGACAGCTGCTTGGGGTAGTGATTTGCAAATCCCTTGAGCCCCACCTTGGCGATAAAGCCGTGCGCCACGTCCAGCTGCTGCGCGCGCGGCAGGCCCCGTTCGCGCAGGCCGAAGCACACGTTGTCCAGCACCGTCAGCCATGGGAACAGCGTGTAGCTCTGGAACACCATGCCGCGGTCCGCACCTGGGCCGCTGATGCGCCGGCCTTCCAGCAGCACCTCGCCGGCGGTCTGCACGTCCAGGCCGGCGACGATGCGCAACAGCGTGCTCTTGCCGCAGCCGCTGGGCCCCAGGATGGTGACGAAGTCGTTCTCGGCCACGTCCAGGTCGGTGGCCAGCAAGGCGAGCGTGGTGTCGAAACGGCGCTCGACGCCGCGCACCTGAAGGAAAGGCTTGTTGTCCATTGTTCGCGTGCCCCTACCTGCCCAGTTGTGCCCACGGAAACAGGCGCCGGTTGGCCCACTTGAAGAACAGGTCGCTGGCCAGGCCGATGAGGCCGATGACGATGATGCCGAAGATGATCTGGTCGGTGGCGAGCAGCGCCTGGCTGTCGGTGATCATGTGGCCGATGCCGCTGGATGCACCTATGAGCTCGGCCACGATGACGTAGGTCCAGGCCCAGCCCAGCACCATGCGCAGGGTTTCGGCAATTTCAGGCGCGGCCCCGGGGATCAACACGCGCTTGACCAGGCTGCTGTCGCTGCTGCCCAGCGTGTAGGCGGCTTCCACCAGATCGCGCCGCGTGTTGCCCACCGTCACCGCAATCATCAGCACCAGCTGGAAGAAGCTGCCGATGAAGATGACGGCCAGCTTCTGCGCTTCGCCTATGCCCACCCACAAGATCAGCAGCGGAATGAAAGCGCTGGCCGGCAAGTAACGCGCGAAGCTGACGAAGGGCTCGAAGAAAGCTTCGATGGGCTTGTAGGCGCCCATCAGAATGCCCAGCGGCAGCGCCAGCAGAGCAGCCAGAACGAAGCCGCCCACCACGCGCCACAGCGTCATGCCGATGTCGTGGGCAAACCCCATCTGCGTCAGCAGCACCCAGCCCGAGCGCAACATCTGCAGCGGGTCGGCGAGAAAGATCTTGGGCACCAGGCCGCCAAAGGTCACGGCCGCCCACACCGCCACGAAGACCACGAAGAAGGCCACGCCCAGCACCACCCGGGTGCCCGGGGCCACCGCCACCAACGGCTTCATGGCTTGACGCCGCTGTCTGAGCAGTACACGGACTTACTTGATGAAACGCGTGTCGGCCAGCTTGCCCATGTCGGGCAGCGCCTTGATGATGCCCACCGCCAGCAACAGCTCAGCGGCTTCCTTGCTGAACTGGGCGTGTTCGCCCGCAAAGAAACGCTGGTTGGCTGCGCGGTCTTGCCAGCGCAGGAACTTCTGGCTGTTCTCGAAGGCCTCGGCCGTTTGCTTGACATCGGCGCCCATGATCTCGAAGCTCTTCTTGGGTTCGGCCTTGATCATCTCCAGCGCGTCAAAGTAGGCGTTGGTCATGCCTTGCGCGGCCTTCGGATTTTCGGCCAGGAACTTCGGCGTGCAGCCGAAAGTGTCCATCACCATCGGGTAGTCCAGCGTGGTGGCAATGATCTTGCCGGCCTCCGGCCTGGCACGCACCGCGCTCAGAAAGGGCTCGTAGGTCATGGCCGCGTCCAGGTTGGCGGTGCCGGCAATCATGGCGTTGGCGGCGGCCTGCGGCTCCAGGTTGACGATGTTCACGTCCTTCAGCGTGAGGCCGTTCTTGGCCAGCATCCAGGCCAGGGTGAAGTAAGGCGCGGTGCCCGGCGCGCTGGCGGCCACGGTCTTGCCCTTCAGGTCCTTGATGCTGGTGATGCCGGGCTTGACCACCATGCCGTCGGCGCCGTAGCTCTTGTCGAGCTGGAAGATTTGCGTCGTGGCCACGCCGTTAGCGTTCCACACCACCCAAGTCTCCACCGTGGTGGCGGCGCACTGGATGTCGCCGCTGGCAATGGCCAGGTGGCGGTCTTTCTGCGGGATCTTCTTGATGCTGACATCGATCCCGTGTTTCTTGAACAGGCCCGCTTCCTTGGCCAGCGTGAGCGGCGCAAAACCGGTCCAGCCGCTGATGCCGATGGCGACCTTGGTCTCCTGGGCCAGGGCTGCGGTGGCAAGAAAGAAGCCGGCCACGGCGGCGGTGAGGGTCATGAACAAGCGCATGCAATTACTCCTGGTTGGATGAAAGGTGAAAGCGGGTCGACCCGTTCAGGGCAAGGTGGGTGGTTGCCAGCGCTCAGTGCTGGTCAGCGTGTTCAGGAAAGCCACGATCTTGTCCAGCTCGGCCTCGGTCAGGCCGGTGGGTTGCAGCAGCGGCGACTTGTTCGGGTCGGGCTTGCCGCCGCTGGCCATGTAGCGCACGGCCTCTTTCAGGCTGGCAACACTGCCGTCATGAAAGTAAGGCCCTGAAAGCTCGATGGAGCGCAGCGTGGGCGTCTTGAAGGCGCCGCGGTCGGCTTCGTTCTTGGTCACGTTGAAGCGGCCGGCATCGGGCTTTTCCTTCCCGTGTTCCAGACCGATGTTGAAGAAAGTGCTGTTGCCGAAGTAGGGCGTGCCGTGGCAGTTGGCACAGCGGCCTTTGTCGATGAACAACGCATAGCCTTCAACGGCGGCGGCTGACACCGCCGTCTTGTCGCCGCGCTGGTAGCGGTCCCAGGGCGCGTTGTCGCTGTTCAGGCTGCGAAAAAAGGTGGCAAAGGTCTTGACCACGTTGTCGGGCGTGGCTTCACCGCCCCATACGGCCTGGAACTGGCTGCGATAGCCAGGGATGCTGTTCAGCAGCGCCGTCACTTTCACCGGGTCGGCGCCACTCTGTGCACGCCAGGCAGCCAGCACCTGGCCTTCGAGCGTGGTGGCACGGCCGTCCCAGTACCACAGGCTCTGGTGGCCCACGTTGTACAGCGTGGGCGTGTGGCGGGTGTTGAGGTTGCCGTCATCTCGGCGCGAAAGCACCTGGCCGTCGGTCCAGCCGAGATGGCGGTAGTGGCAGCTCTGACAGGCTGTCTTGCCGCTGCCCGACAAGCGCGGGTCGGCGAACAGTTGCTTGCCCAGCGCCACCTTCGCGGGCGTGACGGGGTTGTCGGCCGGCACGCTCATCGCGGGCAGCGCCGAGACGGACGATTCGCCCGGCGTCGCGCAGGCCGCCAACAGCGAAACCGCGGCCAGGGCGGCCAGGGCTGCCCTCGCGTTGGCGCGCCAGCCCGCAGTGAAGCGCATATTCATGCTCGGCTCCTGAAGTGTTTGACAAAGCTTGCGGTTGTCGTCGGGCGGCGCAGCGCTGTCAATCGGGGTCGGCCGCAGTGGACTCGGGAGGGCGTTCAGGCGGCCACCCACAAGTCGGGCAGCCCAGGCAAGGTTCGCAAGATGCGCGCCAGCTCGCCGCCCCGCACCAGCGCGCTGGCGGTGGCGATGTCGGGTGCCAGGTAGCGGTCCTGCATCATCGTGGGGCATTGCGCACGCAGCAGCGCATGCACTTGTTCCAGCGCCGGTGAACTTTGCAGCGGGCGCAGGAAATCGACGCCCTGGGCCGCGGCCAACAGCTCGATGCCCAGGATGTGCGCCACGTTGTCGATCATCGGCTGCAAGCGGCGTGCGGCAAAGGTGGCCATCGACACATGGTCCTCCTGGTTGGCGCTGGTGGGCAGGCTGTCCACGCTGGCGGGGTGGGCCAGGCTCTTGTTTTCACTGGCCAGGCTGGCAGCGGTGACGTGCGCGATCATGAAGCCGCTGTTGAGCCCGGCGTTGGGCGTCAGGAACGGCGGCAGGCGCGAGACGCCGCTGTCGATCAGCATCGCGATGCGGCGTTCGGCGATCGCACCCACCTCGGCAATCGCGCAGGCCATGGCGTCGGCGGCCAGCGCCACCGGCTCCGCATGGAAATTGCCACCGCTGATCAGCTCCCCCCCGAAGCGGCCTTCGGCCGCCTCCCCCCCAGGGGGGCGCCGCTGGCGGCCCGGCAAAGCCGGTTCCGCGGCGGCCACTGGAAGTTCGCCCTCGCTGCGCGGGGCGACC
>JBBQMM010000131.1:0-10072 GCA_038328935.1 Burkholderiales bacterium | reverse complement strand
CGATCATCCAGTCGGCGCTGTCATCGGCAACGGTGGCGCGTGAACTGGGCCTGAACCCGGACAACATCGTCATCAGCTGCAAGGTCAGCGGCGTGCAGGACCTGGTCGCGGTTTACCGGGCGTTGGCGCGCCGCTGTGATTACGCGCTGCACCTGGGTCTGACGGAGGCCGGCATGGGCACCAAGGGCACGGTCGCCAGCGCCACCGCGCTGTCGATCCTGCTGCAAGAAGGCATCGGCGACACCATCCGCGTGAGCCTGACGCCGCAGCCCGGCGAGTCGCGCACGCAGGAAGTGGTGGTGGCGCTCGAAATCTTGCAGTCGCTGGGTCTGCGCAACTTCAACCCCAGCGTCACGGCCTGCCCGGGTTGTGGTCGCACCACGAGCACCACCTTCCAGGTGCTGGCCAAGGAGATCGACGACTTCCTGCGCGCGCAGATGCCGGTGTGGAAGAGCCGCTACCCGGGGGTGGAAAACCTGAAGGTGGCGGTGATGGGTTGCATCGTCAACGGCCCGGGCGAAAGCAAGCATGCCGACATCGGCATCAGCCTGCCGGGCACCGGTGAAGCGCCTGCGGCGCCGGTCTTCATCGACGGCGAAAAGGCGCTCACGCTGCGCGGTGAAGGCATTGCGCGCGAGTTCCACAAGATCGTCGAAAGCTACATCGAGCGGCGCTTCGGCAACGTGGCCGCTGCGCACTGACGCGGCGCTGCGCCGACCCCGCGTCGCCCGGCTGCGCCAACGCGCGCTGACGTCCTGCACTTCCTTTGTCGACCCCATCCATGCCAGAACCCATTCAAGCCGTCAAAGGCATGAACGACATCCTGCCGCCGGCTTCGGCGCGGTGGGAGTGGTTCGAAGACACGGTGCGCGCGCTGATGCGCCGCTATGCCTATCTGAATGTGCGCGTGCCCATCGTCGAACCCACGCCGCTCTTCGTGCGCGGCCTGGGCGAGGTGACCGACATCGTGGAGAAGGAGATGTATTCCTTCATCGACAGCATGAACGGAGACGCGCTGACGCTGCGGCCCGAGGGCACCGCCGGCGTGGTGCGTGCTGCCATCGAACATTCGCTGCTGTATGAAGGCGGCAAGCGCCTGTACTACATCGGCCCGATGTTCCGGCACGAAAAGCCGCAGCGCGGCCGCTACCGGCAGTTCCACCAGGTGGGCGTGGAGGCGCTGGGCTTCGGCGGCCCGGACGTGGATGCCGAGGTCATTCTGATGTGCCGCGCGCTGTGGCGTGACCTCGGCCTGGCGGACGTCAGGCTCGACATCAACAGCCTGGGCCAGGCCGATGAGCGCCGCGCCCACCGCGAGGCGCTGATTGCGCACTTCGAGTCGAACCGCGATCTGCTGGACGCTGACGCGCTGCGGCGCTTGCACAGCAACCCATTGCGCATACTCGACACCAAGAACCCGGCCATGCAGCCGCTGGTGGAGGCAGCGCCCAAGCTGATGGCCTATCTGGGCGAAGCGTCGTTGAAGCACTTCGAGACCCTGCGCGCGGTGCTCGACGCGGCGGGCCAGCCCTACCGCATCAACCCGCGTCTGGTGCGCGGCATGGACTACTACAACCTGACCGTGTTCGAGTGGGTCACCGACCGCCTGGGCGCCCAGGGAACCGTGTGCGGTGGCGGCCGCTACGACGGCCTGGTCGAGCTGATCGGTGGCAAGCCCGCGCCCGGCATTGGCTGGGGCATGGGCATCGAGCGCGTGCTCGACCTGGTCGAGCAGTCGGGCACGGCACCAGCCGCGCCGGCGCCTGATGTCTACGCCGTCGTGCCGGGCCCGCAGGCACTGGGCACCGCCATGGCCACCGTCGAGGCCCTGCGTGCGGCAGGGGTCAGCGTGCAGATGCATGCGGCAGGCAGGGATGCCTGGGGCAGCATCAAATCGCAGTTCAAGAAGGCCGATGCCAGCGGCGCCCGTCATGCGCTGATTTTTGGCGCCGACGAACTGGCGCGCGGCGAGGTGTCCATCAAGCCGCTGCGCGACGCCGCTGCAAGCCAGTCCACCCGGCCGCTGGCTGCGGTGGCTGCCTGGGCGGCAGAACTGCTCGACGCATAATCACCGGCTTTGCCTCTGCACGCACTTATGGCCACACAACTCAATCTGCAAGAGCAGGAACAACTGGACGCGCTGAAGGCGTTCTGGAACAAGCAAGGCAACTTGATTACCTGGGTTCTGATCCTGGTGCTGGGTGCCTTTGCGGCCTGGAACGGGTGGCAGTACTGGCAGCGTGAGCAGGCCGTCAAAGCCGGTGCCATGTTCGACGAACTCGAACGGGCCGCGGGTGCTGCCGATGTCGAAAAGACAGGACGCGTTTTCAATGATTTGAAAGAGCGTTTCCCGCGCACCGCTTTCGCCCACCAGGCCGCACTGCTGGCGGCCAAGATTCAGTTCGACAAGGGTCAGCCCGATGCGGCCCTGGCTTCGTTGCAATGGCTGGCCCAGAGCGGCGCCGACGACGAACTGCGCACCGTCGCGCAGTTGCGCCTGGCCGCGTTGCAGGCCCAGGCCAAACGGTATGACGATGCGCTGAAGGCGCTGGACGCCGCGGGCGCTGCCGGTTTCGAAGGTCTGGTTGCCGATCGTCGGGGCGATGTGCTCAGCCTGCAAGGCAAGAAGAGCGAGGCGGTGGTGGCCTATCAGGCGGCATACAAGTCGCTGGGCGAGAAGCTGGACTATCGGCGCCTGGTCGAAGCGAAGTTGACGGCCTTGGGCGTGCCCCCGGCGGCTGCAGCCGCCGCGTCTGCTGCGGCGGGCGTGGTGCCGGTGCCCGCCGCCGCCGCCACCGGGGCTTCCCGATGAGGGGCCGCCTGCTGGCCAAAGTGCTGGCCCACCCGCTGGCCAACCTGTCGTTCCACCTGCACGGCCGACGCCTGCAGGTGCTGGCCAGCGGCTTGTGTCTGGCCCTTTTGGCCGCCTGTGCGGCCGACCGGCCCAAGCCCACGCCACTGGAGAACTATCAGCCCAAGCTGGCCGCCCGTCAGGTCTGGACGGCGAGCCTGGGCAAGGTGGGCTTCGCACTGGTGCCGGTGGCGCGCGACGGCGTCTTTTATGTCGCGAGCGGCCAGGGCGCCGTGATGGCGCTGGATGCCGCTACTGGCGCTACCCGCTGGGTGGCGCAGGCCGGTGCAGCCGTTTCGGCAGGTGTCGGCAGCGATGGGCGATTCACGAGTGTGGTGACGCGCACCAACCAGGTGGTCACCTTCGAAAACGGCCGCGAGATCTGGCGCAAGCGCGTGCCGGCCAGCGTCGTGACGCCGCCGCTGGTGGCCGGCGAACGCGTGTTCGTGATGGGCGTCGACCGTGCGGTGCACGCTTTCGATGCCCTCGATGGGCGGCGCCTGTGGACGCTGGCGCGGCCGGGCGACGCATTGACGCTGGCGCAGGCCAGCGTGCTGTCTGCCTACAAGAACACGCTGCTCGTCGCGCAGGGGCCGCGCCTGGCGGGTGTGGACCCCTTGCGGGGCACCGTCTTGTGGGAAGTGCCGATGGCCACGCCCCGGGGCAGCAACGAGGTGGAGCGGCTGGCCGACCTGGTGGGGCCCTTGGCGCGGCAAGGCGACAAGGTCTGTGTGCGGGCATTCCAGTCCGCGGTGGGCTGCGCAGACGTGGAGCGTGGCACTGTGACTTGGTCGCGCAACGCGGGCGGCATCCAGGCGGTGGGCAGCGACGGCGAGTTCGTTTTCGGCGCCGATGCCAGCGACCGCATCACCGCGTGGCGCGTCGCCACGGGCGACGTCGTCTGGAGCAATGAGAAACTGCTCTACCGCGGCCTCAGTGGTGCCCAGGCCGTCGGCTCGGCGGTGGTGTTCGGTGACAGCGAGGGCTACGTGCACTTTCTGTCCAGCGCCACCGGTGAATTGCAACTGCGCCTGGCCACCGACGGCAAGCCCGTGGTGGGGGCCCCGGTAGTTTCGGGCAGCACACTGCTCGTGGTCACCCAGGCCGGCGGCCTGTACGCATTGCGCGCCAACTGAAGAGGCTGCTCGCACACCCATGAAGCCGGTCATCGCACTGGTCGGCAGAGCCAACGTCGGCAAGTCGACGCTGTTCAACCGCATCACGAAGAGTCGCGACGCCATCGTTGCCGACTACGCTGGCCTGACCCGCGACCGCCACTACGGCGACGCCAGGCTCGGTGCGCGCGAGTTCATCGTCGTCGACACCGGCGGTTTCGAGCCGCAGAAGCCCACGGGGGTGGTGGCCGAGATGGCCAAGCAGACCCGGCAGGCCGTGGCCGAGGCGGATGCGGTGATCTTCGTGCTCGATGTGCGCTCGGGCCTGGCAGGCCAGGACCATGACATCGCCCAGTATCTGCGTGCGCAGCGCAAGAAAGTGTTCCTGGCCGTGAACAAGGCCGAGGGCATGAGCGAGTCGCCGTTGCTGGGCGAGTTTCATGAACTGGGCATGGGTGAGCCGCATCCCGTTTCAGCAGCGCATGGCCAAGGCATTCGCAGCCTGCTGGAAGCCGTGCTGGACAACCTGGGCATCGAGGAGCCGGGCGACGACGAAACCGAAGGGGCAGAACGCCCGATACGCCTGGCGGTGGCAGGCCGGCCCAACGTCGGCAAGAGCACGCTCATCAACGCCTGGCTGGGCGAGGAGCGGCTGGTGGCCTTCGATCAGCCCGGCACCACCCGCGACGCGATTCATGTGCCACTGGAGCGCGACGGGCAGCGCTTCGAACTGATCGACACCGCCGGCCTGCGGCGCAAGGGCAAGGTCTTCGAAGCCATCGAGAAGTTCTCGGTCGTGAAGACGCTGCAGGCCATTGCCGACGCCAATGTGGTGCTGCTCCTCATCGACGCCACCCAGGGCGTGAGCGACCAGGACGCGCACATCGCCGGCTACATCCTGGAAAGCGGGCGGGCGGTGGTGGTGGCGGTCAACAAGTGGGACGCGACCGATGACTATCAACGTCAGACCGTGGCCCGTTCCATCGAAACCCGGCTGGCGTTCCTGAAGTTTGCCCCTGTGCTGCACATATCGGCCATCAGGAGGCAGGGGCTGAACACCGTGTGGAAGGCGTTGCAGCGGGCGCATGCTTCGGCCACCATCAAGATGCCGACGCCCGTGCTGACGCGCCTGATGCACGAAGCGGCAGAGCACCAGGCCCCACCTCGCGAAGGGCGATTCAGGCCCAAGATACGCTATGCCCACCAAGGCGGCATGAATCCGCCGCTGGTGGTCTTGCACGGTACCTCGCTGGACCGTCTGGGCGAGAGCTACAAGCGTTTCCTGGAAGGCCGTCTGCGTGATCACTTCAAACTCGAAGGCACGCCCATCAGGATAGAAACGCGATCAGCGCAAAACCCCTTCGACGAAAAGGCCGGCTGAGGCCATTCAGCTCTGCCAGCGACGTCTGGGGCGCTGTGATAAGGTGAAGTCTTCAATCATTGAGTCTTCATTCATTTCCAACACGGAGCATATCGTGAGCAACAAAGGCCAACTTTTGCAGGACCCCTTTCTGAACCTGCTGCGCAAAGAGCACGTGCCGGTGTCGATCTACCTCGTCAACGGCATCAAGCTTCAAGGCCACATCGAGTCTTTCGACCAGTACGTCGTGCTGCTGCGCAACACCGTGACCCAGATGGTCTACAAGCACGCCATCTCCACCGTGGTGCCCAGCCGGGCGGTGAACTTCCACGCCGCAGAGAACACCGACCCTGCAGCCTGACCGGCACGGCCCTGGCCCCGCCACCTTGAGCAACACTGCATCACCCGCCGCGACGGGCAACGAACCGACGCGGGCGGTGCTGGTTGGCGTCGATGTCGGCGGCAACGCCCGCTTCGATGCCTCGCTGGACGAACTCGCGCTGTTGGCAGAGTCGGCCGGTGACGTGGCGGTAGCCCGCGTGGTGGCGCGTCGTCGCGCGCCAGACCCCGCGCTTTTTGTGGGCAGCGGCAAGGCTGACGAGATCAAAGCCCTGGTGGCTGCGACTTCCGCGCATGGAGTGATCTTCGATCAGAGCCTGAGCCCGGCTCAACAGCGCAACCTCGAGCAGCATCTGGGTGTGCCGGTGGCCGACCGCACCGGTCTGATTCTGGACATCTTTGCCGAGCGCGCTCAAAGCCACGAGGGCAAGCTTCAAGTGGAACTGGCTCGACTGCAATACATGGCCACCCGACTGGTCGGCCGTTGGTCGCACCTGGAACGGCAGCGCGGCGGCATCGGCAACCGCGGCGGCCCGGGCGAAGCCCAGATCGAACTCGACAGGCGCATGATCGGCGAGCGCATCAAGAGCGTCAAAGCGCGCCTTGAAAAAGTCAAGAAGCAGCGCAGCACACAGCGCAAGGCCCGCGACCGCCGAGGCACCTTCCGCATTTCGCTGGTGGGTTACACCAACGCCGGCAAGTCGACGCTGTTCAATGCGCTGGTGAAGGCGCGTGCTTACGCAGCCGACCAGTTGTTCGCGACGCTTGACACGACGACGCGCAGTCTTTGGCTCGGCCCCGCCGGCGTTTCGGCTTCGCTGTCCGATACCGTGGGCTTCATTCGTGACCTGCCGCACAAGCTGGTCGACGCTTTCGAGGCCACCCTGCGTGAAGCCGCCGAGGCCGACCTGCTGCTGCATGTGCTCGATGGGTCGAGCCCCCAGATGGCTGAACAGCAAGTGGAAGTCGAACGCGTGCTGCGCGAAATCGGCGCCGGCGACGTGCCGCAAATACTCGTCTACAACAAGTGCGACTTGCTGGAAGACAGCATGCAGCCACGCCAACAGGCCGACTGGATCGAAACCCCTGGCGTGCAGCGACGCCAGCGGCTCTTTGTCAGCGCCCACACGGGTTCAGGTCTCGACCATTTGCGGCAGGCCGTGGCCGAACAGGCGCTGCGCAGCTTGAATCAGCCCGAAACACCACCATCTGATGTCAGGTTCGGACACGACCACGCTCCATCCAGCCCCATCACCGATGCCCTTGCCGCAGACACGCATGGTGATGAGCATGGCGATGCGCACGGTGATGCGTACGGAGACGAGCACCCAGACAAACTTTTTCCCTCCAGTGCCGCACCCCTCTAACCACCCACGATCCAGAATGCGCGAATCGCCAACTTCCTTGTTTTCCACTCGGCTGGGCGCCTTGGGCGTTGCCTTGCGCTCCGCCCTGGTTGCGCAGTTGACGCATCGCCGAGAGTCTTCGCGGTCAGCGGCAGACGGCCTTGTGTTCAACAACCGCAACGATGGACCGCCCGATCTGGACGAGTTGTGGCGCGACTTCAACCGCAAGCTCAACGGCTTGTTTGGCGGCCGCAAGGGCGGTGGCCCTGCGCGCCAGGGCGGCGAACCACCGGCCGGTGGCCCTGGACCGTTTCAACCCGACATGAAGAGTGCTGGCCTGGGTCTGGGCCTGATCGCCGTCGTCAGCCTGCTGCTGTGGCTGGGCAGCGGCTTTTACATCGTGCAAGAAGGCCACCGGGCGGTGGTCACCACATTCGGAAAGTACAGTCGCACCACGGACGCCGGTTTCCAGTGGCGCTTTCCTTTTCCCGTGCAGTCGCACGAGACCGTGGCGGTGACGCAATTGCAGTCGGTGGACGTGGGCCGCAATTCGGTGGTGCAGGCCACGGGCCTGCGTGATTCGTCGATGTTGACGCAGGACGAAAACATCGTCGACATCCGTTTCACGGTGCAGTACCGCCGTTCCGATGCGCGGGCCTATCTGTTCGAGAACAACCGCCCCGATGAGGCGGTGGTGCAGGCGGCGGAGTCGGCGGTGCGCGAGATCGTGGGCCGCAGCCGCGTCGACCTGGTGCTGTATGAGCAGCGCGACGCCATTGCAGTGGAATTGGCAAAGTCCGTGCAGTCCCAACTTGACAAACTCAATGCTGGCATCGTGGTGGCCAACGTCAACATGCAGAACGTGCAGGTGCCTGACTCTGTGCAGGCAGCCTTCAACGATGCGATCAAGGCCAGTGCCGACCGCGATCGGTTCAAGAACGAGGGTCAGGCCTATGCCAGTGACGTGATTCCCAAGGCGCGTGGCACGGCGGCGCGTCTGAGTGAAGAATCCGAAGGCTACCGCTCTCGCATCGTTGCCCAGGCCGAGGGTGACGCAGAGCGTTTTCGCTCGGTGCTGACCGAGTACCAGAAAGCGCCCATCGTGACGCGCGACCGGCTCTACATCGACACCATGCAGCAGGTCTATTCGAACGTCAGCAAGGTGATGGTCGACAGCCGCTCGGGCTCCAATCTGCTTTATCTGCCGCTGGACAAGCTGATGCAGCAGTCGGCACCCTCAGGTCCGGTCGGACCCGCGTTGAACACGGCCACGCCTCCTTCGGCCGGCGTCGACCAACCCACGCCCACCACTGCCGCCGACCCGCGCAGCCGTGATGGCGGTCGCACACGCGACCGCGACGGCCGTTGAATGACTCACAGAGCGGGTACTCCATGAACAAGATCATCTCTGTTGTCTTTGTAGTCATTGCCGTCGTGATGGCTGCGGCCAGCATGCTGTTTGTTGTCGACCAGCGCCAGGTGGGCGTGGTTTACGCGCTGGGCGAAATCAAGGAAGTCATCACCGAGCCGGGCTTGAAGTTCAAGCTGCCGCCGCCGTTCCAGAACGTGGTGTTTCTGGACAAGCGGGTTCAGACGCTGGACAGCCCGGAATCTCGCCCTATCTTCACAGCCGAGAAGAAGAGCCTGGTCATCGACTGGCTGGTGATGTGGCGCATCAGCGAGCCGCGCCAGGTCTGCAGAAACAACGGCACCGACTTTCGAAACCTCGAGGCCCGTTTGTCGCCCGGCGTGCCGGCGGCCTTCAACGAAGAGGTGACGAAGCGTGACGTGCGCGGCGTGTTGTCCAGCGAGCGCGTCAAGGTCATGCGCGACGTGCAGACTCGCCTGGCCAATGATGCGAAGTCATTCGGCATCGAGATCCTTGACGTTCGCATCAAGCGTGTGGACTTCGTGGCCGACATCACCGACTCGGTCTATCGCCGCATGGAGTCGGAACGTAAGCAGGTCGCCAATGAATTGCGCTCCCAGGGTGCGGCCGAGGGCGAGAAGATCCGGGCCGACGCTGACAGGCAGCGTGAGGTGATCATTGCCGAGGCTTACCGCGAGGCACAGAAGATCAAGGGTGAAGGTGACGCCAAGGCGTCGGCGCTGTACGCAGACTCATTTGGCAGGGACGCGCAGTTCGCCCAGTTTTACCGCAGCCTCGAGGCATACCGCGCCGCTTTCCGCAGCAAGAGCGACGTGATGGTGGTGGACCCCAACAGCGAGTTCTTCCGTGCCATGCGTGGTGCAGGAAACAAGTAGCGTTGCCGTTGGCTGCCGTGCGGTGCGCTGCCCGGGTCTTGGGGATTCCAGCCCTGGGCTGTCCTGATGCCTGAACTCTGGCTGGGCGCTGCGGCGCTGATGCTGGTGTTCGAAGGGCTGCTGCCCCTGCTCAGCCCCGGCGTCTGGCGCCGGGTTTTCGAGCGTGCCGTCCGACTCAGCGACGGGCAGATTCGATTCCTGGGCCTGGGCAGCGTGGCCTGCGGTGGCTTGCTGATGGTGATGATCTGGCTCTGAGGTCGTCACCCGGGCTGCCCGTGCATCGGTGGCATCAAAGCCGGCTCCTGACGTTGACCGTTGGCGACGAGCGCTGGTCGAAGGCGGCTGGCGACGGATGCGGCCGATACAATCACGCTTTTTACACCGGTGTCTTGCATGCGTTCAGCTTGGCTGTTGCCCGAGCACATTGCCGATGTGCTGCCCGCCCAGGCCAGGCGCATCGAAGAGCTCAGACGGGCACTGCTGGACCGGGCGCGCGGCCATGGTTTCGAGCTCGTCACGCCGCCGCTGCTCGAGCACCTGGAATCGTTGCTGTCGGGTACCGGGCGCGAACTGGACTTGAAGACCTTCAAGCTGGTCGACCAGCTCAGTGGCCGCATGCTCGGCCTGCGCGCCGACACCACGCCCCAGGCCGCGCGCATCGATGCCCACCTGCTCAACCGTGAGGGCGTGACCCGCCTTTGTTATTGTGGTCCTGTAGTACATACGCGGCCCGCCGGTCTGGCCGCCACCCGGGAACCGTTGCAATACGGCGCCGAGATCTTCGGACACGCGGGCC
>JBBQMM010000130.1:0-10133 GCA_038328935.1 Burkholderiales bacterium | reverse complement strand
GCACGTCGCGCGCGTAGCTGGCACTCAGGCGCAGTCCTTCTGCGGGCGCCGCGCTCAACCGGACGCTGCCGTTGAAAAGTTCGACTTTGCCGTCCAGTGACGCGGCGGGCAAAGGGGCCAGCGTGGGTGCAAGGTTGGCGTTCAGGGTCGGCGCCAGATAGGGCTGGTTCTGTGTCAGGCGACCGACCGTGAAATCGGCGCTGGCACGCACCGTGGGCGCCAGTTGGTAGGCCGCCGAGCCGATGATCTGGTGCAGTTCGCTGTCAGGCGCCAGGGCCATCTGGCCTCGCGTGGCCCCGGGGACGACGGCAGTGAAGGGGTTGTCCCAGGTCAGTGCTGACGTGCCATTGCGGAATTGCGACAGCTGATAGGCAATCGACGCCTGCCATTGCTGGGTGCCGTAGGAGGCGGCCACCTCGAACTGGTCGGTCACGTGGTCCACGGGTGCTGGCAGCTGGGCTGCGGTGGACAGGAACGACACGGTCAGGGGCCGCGTGCCGTCGCGCACGTCAAGGCGCAGGCTGACACGCAGCGTCAGTCTATCGATGCCGAGCCACGCGGCTGCCAGGTCGAAGCGCTTGACAGCAAGCGCCAGATCAACGGGCCTCAGCGTGCTTGCCAGCGGCATCGTGCCCGTGCTGGGCGAAGCAAAGCCCGCCGGCAGCGTCAGCGTGTCACCGCCAGCGCCCAGAAAGGGCGTTTGCGCGCCGTCGCCGAAGTGGCGCGGCAGTTCGTCGTAGCGCAACTGCAAGGCGTAAAGGCCCTCACGGCCGCCTCGCGCCCACAGGCTTCTGGTGTCGAGGCCGAGGTCGGTGGTCCGCAGGTCGGCATAGGTGCCGTCGGGCCCGCGCAAGGTGGCTTCGCCGCCCAGCACGGCGTAGGCGCCCCTGCGCTGCAAGCCGCTGTAGTCGCCGAACTTCGAGGAAGCGTCGGACACGGCACCGACGCCGGCTTCCACCGTGCCGGTCAAGCCCTTGGGGTAGGGGCAGGACGCGCAGGCCCAGGCGCTGGTATCGACGCCTGCCGCCGATGCGGATGGCGCGGCAATGGACAGCACGCCCAGCGTGACGAGCAGATACAAGGGACTGTGGATCTTCATGTTCGCATCCGTTCTTTGGTGCTGCACCGATGGTCGCGCGGGTTGTTCGGTCATGCGAGCGTGCCGCCGTTCAGCGCATCAGCTTGGCACCCGACGGGTGGTTGGAGCCGTGCACTTGCGTGTGGCAGTTGCTGCAGCTGCCGGCGACCAGGAAGACTGCGCCACCCGTGGAGCCTCCAGGCAGGCCCGTGGACGGGCGTGCCACCGACGGGTGTCCGGACGGGCTGTGGCACTGCTGGCACAACAGCGGCGGCGACTTGTTCAGCATGGCCGGGCGCACCGAGCCGTGCGGCGTGTGACACAGCGAGCAGTCCTCGGCCACGGGCGCGTGCTCCCACAGCAGCGGGCCGCGCTTGTCGGCATGACAGCTGAAACAGGTCTGGTTCACGGTGGCCTTGGCCAGCATCGACGGTGCAGAAGAGCCGTGCGGGCTGTGGCAGTCGCTGCAGGCCATCTTGCCCTGCAAGACCGGATGCGTGGACGGCTTGTGGAAGTCGGCGCGCTGGCCCTTGTGGCAGCTCAGGCAGACCTGCGATTCGCTGGCCTTGACGAGCACCGGGTCGCCCTTTGCGCTGTGTACCTTGTGGCAGTCGCTGCAAGCCAGGTTGGCACGCTCGTGGGCCCCTGCATGCCAGGCATTGCGCGCCCCGTTCTGGTGGCAGCTCAGGCAAGCCTGGTTGCGCTGCGCCAGCGGCAGCGTGGCGTCAGGCTTGAAGGTGTTGATGTGCGCGGCCTTCTTGGTGCGCGCATGCAGGGCGCCGGGGCCATGGCAGGCCTCGCACTGCAGCCCACCCTGGCCGAAGGGCGTTCGCTTGTCGCCCCGGTGCGCGTGTTTGGTCTTGAACAGCGCGCCGGCCGAGTAGACAGCGCTTTCGTCGTCGTGGCAGCCCAGGCAGGTGTCGGCTCCCTTGGCGCTGTACTGGTCGGCGCGCGGCAGCGGGGCCGGCGCCGTTGCAGCCGGTGCCGTTGAAGACTGCGCCGTTGCAGCCTGTGCCAGCGCCCGCGTGGGCGCCATCGCCATCGCCATCGCCATCAACAGCAACGGCAGCAGGCACAGCAGGACTCGTGTCGTGATCATGGATTTCCGCCTGTTCAGGTGTCGCGTCACTGAGCGCGCGTCTGCGCCCGGACTGCTGCGCCTCGGTCAGCAAAGTCACGGTCGAAGCTCATGGCTTGCTGCCCGTTCGCACGGGCTGCTGGCTGCCAGGCGGGGGTTTCTGGATCGCGACGATGTGGTCCTTCAAGCTCATGAACAGCGGGTAGCTGATCACCTGGTCGGCCACCAGCTTGGCCTTGCTCGGATAGGGGCGCGCCGCGAGGATGCGCTCGGCCGCAGCGTCGTCGATGCCCGGCAGGGACTTCAGCTCCGCCTTGCCGGCGCTGTTGATGTCGACCAGACGGACCGCTGCTGCACGGGGTGCGCCCAGCGCCTGGCTCGCGCCCGGCGCGTGCGGGTTTGCCACGCCGGGTTTGCCGAAGGCCAGCGCGGACCCGAATCCCCACAGCGTCACCAGAGCGACCAGCACTGGTCTGGAAATCAACAGCCTGCTGGGCACTAATGCCTCCCGGAAACTCGATCCTTCGGAGTGCGCATCTCCGGCTTGTGGATGTGGATCGGAGAGCTGCGTCGCTAACATCCGCCGCCCTCCGTCTCTTCGGCTTACTTGTGGATCTTCGCGGTGTCGAAGTCGCGACCCGGGCCGTGGCAGACAGCGCACGCCTCGACGTCCTCGACCCCGGTGGGGCGGGCAGCCGCCCGAGTGCCATTGACCACGCCGCCGTTCAGGGTGATGTGCGCCTTGGACGCCGGCCGGTCATGGCAGCTGACGCAGGAGGCTGCAAACGGCGTGATGACCTTGTCGGTAGCGCTTGCCACGGTCAGCGAATTCTTCGCCATCTGTGTCGTTGCCGTGCCCCCGGCGATGCCGGCCGCGTACGTGGCGTCGATCGACTCGTGAACCGACACCAGCGCGTTGTTAGGCACGTAGTTGTAGGTCTTCTGGTCGGACGTGGTGGCGGTCACGTGACAGGTCTCGCAATTGTTCAGCCTGCCCGGGAAGTCCATGCGCCGGAAGTCGAGCAAGTCGATAGAGCCGCGGCTGGTGGAATCGCGTGCATCCTGGAACGGCGTCACCCTTTCGCGGCCGGCGTGGATGCCGTGGATCAGGTCCTTGAAGTTGTTGCTGGTGACCGGGAACTTCAGCGCGGCATTCGGCAGGGCCTTGTTGAAGCCCCAGTCGGTGAGGATCTTCGTCTGCGCGATGTTGAAGTTGAAGTTGCTCAGGAAGGCGTCGCTGATGCCGCGCCCGCTCGTGGCCAGTCCCGGCACGTGGCAGGTCACGCACACCTGCGGCTCGAACACCCGGTTGCCGCCGTGTGCCTCGAACCACTCGTGGCAGTTGGCACACTTGTTGGAATCCACCACCGTGCGCCGTACTGCATCGTTGGTGATCGCTTTCACCACCGAGATGGCATGGCGGCCGTTTGGTGCCGCAATGGACGCCGGTGCGGTGACCTGGCTGAAGTAGCCTTGCAAGGCCACTGCCCGCATCTTGGCGCCAACCGGGTAGGACCACTGCCCGCTGCCCTTGATGGTGGCGACGTAGTAGCCCGGCGTGGTGGCCGACGCTGCCAGCGTGCCGTTGGCGGCGTTGTTGGTGCTCAGCAACGACGCCACACTGACGCTGCGGGGCTGTGCCGAGGTCCGGCCGAGGTTGTTGTAGTCCACGGGCGTGGTGATGTCGTCCTGGGCCATCGCGTACGGCAGCAGGAAGCTCGGCCCTCCGGTAAAGCCGTTCAGTGGACTCGAGACGCTCGCTGCCGGCGCCACCAGCGTGGCCAATGTGTCGGTGGTCGATGGTGCAGATCGCATCTTGATGCCGAACTCGATCACCACGTCGTTGGCGGCACTCACGGTGGCCGACTTGATGTCGTAGGTGAAACTGGCCAGACCGTCGGTGATGCTGGGGTTGTTCTTGGTGATGTTCTCCATCCGGTGCGAAATTTTGGTGAAGGCCGGCGTGTGGCAAGAAGAACAGCTCGAATCATCGGCCGCCGGACCGCCACGGTGCCCCGAAGTGGCGACCACCGAGCCCACAGCTGTGGCGGCGGCCTTGTCGGCCAGCGTCGAGCCTGTGCCGGTGTCCCACTTGATGCCGTCGTGGCAGGCACCGCATGAAGTGCGGCTGGGCAGCTTCAGGTGGTTGTCGGCCGTTGCCGCGATCTTGCTGTCGTGGCAGGTGGTGCACATGCGCTGGCCGTCGCCGAGCTTGGAGAAGCCCTTGTTGTTGAAGGCCAGGCCGGCGTAGTGGTAGTTGTCCTTGGCCAGGGTGTGCCCCTGGTGGATCTTGTGGATCAGGGTGGTGAAGTTGCCGGCCACCTCGCCGTCGGCGATGCGGGTTTCGGGCGCATAGCTGTAGCGCGTGATGCCCGTGGCTGCATTGACGGACTTGGATTCGGTCAGCGCAGGGAACTTGCCCGCCACGGAAGCGACGTTGGCGAAACCGTAACCGCGCTGTTCAGTGTGGCAGACCACGCAGTAGCGTGTTTCGACGCGCGCACTGCCGCCGTGGAAGGCCAGCTTGCCGTGACAGGTGTTGCAGCTGTCGATGTTGACGTCTTCGCGCGTCAACTCGGCGGCTGCCAGTTCCTTGCCGGTGGCCGGAACGAAGTCGTAGATGACATTCAGCGCGTTCTCCATGTTCACAGCTGGTGTCGTCTGCGACGCGTTGGGATTGTTGGTGCCGGTGCCTGGCGCGGCGCCGCTGATCTGCAGCGTCAGCCGGTGATGCAGGTTGGGCTGCCAGCTCAGGTCTCCCAACTGGGCCTTGTTGTTGGCGCCTGAAACCGTCATGCCATCGACCTGGGTCTGGGTGGTGGTGACGTCGCGATAGAAGGTGTAGCGGTAACTGCCGGGCTTGTCGGCTACAGCCTCGAGCGTGCCGGTGTTGTCGGTGCTGGGACGGGTGGGCGCCGCAGCCGTTGTGGCGGTGGGCACTGTGGTCACGATGTAGCTGACCCAGGAACTCGGTTTCGCGTCCGTGCGCGGCACCAGCTTGGCCAGTGCGAACGAGACGTTGGGATACTGCGCGACGGTGGCGGTGCCGCTCTTGGAGGTCAGCTTTTCAAGCCCCACGACGGGGTTGCCGAGCGCGTCGGAGACCGTGAACTCGACCACCGGTTTGCCGCTGGTAGAGACTTTGGTCACCGCGGACCGCCAGCTTGCGGACTGCCAGGCCTCGGCCGACAACGCGGCGACGTTGACCGCGGAGGTCGCAGCCGGCCCTGCGGTCCCGGCCGGGCCCGCGGTGCCGCTGTCGCCGCCGCCGCAAGCTGCCAGCGCGGCGACCATGAAGGCGGCAACGAGCCAGGCGGACCAGCAGCGGTTCTTGATCTTGGCCATCGGAATGCTCCTGCAGGCCGGACATGACGGCCCCGCGGCCGCCAGATTCCGGTGCGCCAGTGTCGTTGCGAGATCACGAAACCGTTTGATCTAGATCAGTTCTGCATGGGACGAAGCCAGGGGCTTGGGCGGTAGAAGGCGTCGAAGCGAAACGTGCGAGAAACGAGGACCGTTCAGCAGTGGGTTGTACTTATTTGCCGCCGCCAGCCGGCGCAGCAACTGCAACCGACTCCGCCGCAGGGGTGGTCGACTGCGCGCCCTTGGCTGGCGTGGCTGGTGTGGCCGGTGTGGCTGGTGCAGCCTTGGGCTCGCTCGGCTCAGCGTGGGCCACACCGGTATGGCAATCGATGCAGGTGGCCTTGCCGGATGCAAACTTCTTGTGCTGCTTGACGGCGTCTTCCGACTGCTTGGCCGTGTTCATGGCCTCGGGCGTGTGGCAGGTGCGGCAGTTGGCCGAGTTGTTGGCCCGCATCTCTTCCCACACGTGGTTGGCCAGTTCCCAGCGCTTGGCCTCGAACTTTTCCTTGGTGGAGATGGTGCCCTGCATTTCGGCAATGCCATCGAGAATGCCCGCCTTGGCCTTGTAGATCAACTTGGCCGGGTAGCTGTGCGGCACATGGCAGTCGCTGCAGCTGGCTTGCAGGCCCGTCCGGTTGCTGCCGTGCACCGACGCCTTGTACTCGGGGTAGACAAACTTCGCGTGCGAGTGGCAGGCGGTGCCGCAGAACTCGTGGGTTCCAGTGACAGCCACCGCCACCTGGGTGCCTATGACGGCGCCTGCGCCCAACACCAGCCCGACCAACAGCAGCACCAGCACCGACCAGCGTGCGGAGGGTGAAAACAGCCAGCCGAAGAGGCGCGCAACGATGCCGGGCTTGCTGGACGGGGCCATGATTCACCTTGAGGGAAGACTGAAAAGTGGCCCCGAGGCTAAGGCTTGCGCAGCCCCACCCACCTTGCGCTGAGTCAAGAAAGACCCGACGGCGCCGGGCGCAGCGATTTACTTGGTCGCCAGGACGACGGCCACCACGGCCCTGATCTCTTCGTCTGAAACTTCGAGCTTTTTGTGCTCGTCTTCGTCGCCCATCTTGCCGCCCGTCTTCAGACCCTTGAACAGCACGGCGGCGGCGTCAGGCTTGCCCTTGTACTTGGCGGCAACCGATGCGTAGGAGGGCCCCTTTTTGGTGGTGGAGGCCGTGTGGCACTTGCTGCACTTCTGGGCGGCGATGACCTCTTCGCCGGTGGCAGCAAATGAGCTGCCGTGCAGTGCAACCAGCGCCAGGGCCGGCAGGAAAGCGATGCGAAGTTTCATGGGTCAATCTCCGAAGATGGAAGTCTATGGCACGGGCAACCACTGTCTGCGGGCCGGTCTGGTTGACCCAGCGGGGCAGTTTGCTGCGCCTGAGTGGGCTGGATTCTGAAGCGCTGAGAGCGCCGGGTTCGGCGCAACTCGCTCGAAGTTTGATCTGGGTCAGCAGATGGCTGCTGACGGCGAACCTGATGCAGGTCAAGGCAGGCGCTTGATCGCTTTCGGATGGAACCATTCCCGGTTTCACCAGGCGCTGGTGCTGGGTTCATCGGCGCCAGGTAGACGCGGAGCCACTGCGGTGGCGGCGATGGAGCTTGGGGTCACTGGCGCGGGGAGTGCGGTTTCCATGGCCACTGGCGTGGGTGTCGCTGACGCGGTGGCCACTGGCGTGGCCAGTGCACGCTCCACAAAGGCATCGAGCAGCGTGTCACCCAGGCGGTGGAACACAGGTCCAGCGGCGCCGGTCATCCAGCGGCTCTCGAACTCGTAGTCCAGCACGAAGGCCACCTTGCAGGCGTCGGCTGCCAGTTCGGTCAAGCGCCACTCGCCCTCGAAGCGCCGGAACGGGCCGCGCTCGAAGTGGATGCTCATCATCGACGGGCGCAGCTTGGGGTTGTGCGTGCGCATTTCAAAGTGCATGCCGCCCCACTGCACCCGAAGGTCGGCGGACACCGCCCCTGCGTCGCGACTGACGATGGTGGCGCCGATGCACCAGGGCAGAAACTGCGGGTAGTGTTCGGCCGCTTCGATGACATCGAAGACATGGCTGGCGGGCCGGGGCACCAGTGCCGAACGGCGCACGATCATGTCAAAGCGGGCTTACGCGGCCGGCAGCAATCAACGGCTGAACGGTCGCGGTTTCCGCGGCCATGCGGTCGCGCACGGCCTGTGCGGTGGAGGGCGTGATGTCGAAACCCGCGGCCTCGGCGCGGCTGCGCACGGCCGGGCTGGCCAGCGCTTCGGCCAGGCTCAGCTGCAGCGTGGTCAGCACCGGCGCCGGTGTGCCTGCCCGCGCCATGAGCGCAGCCCACGGATGCATTTCGATGGCCGGGCCACCCGCCTCGGGCAGCGTCGGGATGGTGGGGTGCGAGCTCAGCCGCTCTCGCGCCGCCACGGCCAGCGGCCGCAGCCGCCTGCTGGCCAGCAGGCCGGCCATGGTGTTGACGCTGAAGGTGGTCAAGTCCACATCGCCTGAAGCCACGGCCGACATCAACGCACCGCCTTCCTTGAACGGCACGTGCAGCAGCTTCAGACCCGCGGCGAGGGCGTAACTCTCCACCGCCAGCTGACTGGGGTGGCCGTTGCCCAGCGAGGCATAGCTCAGCCTGCCCGGGTTGCGACGCGCCGTGTCCTGAAAGTCGGCCAGGTTGTGAAAGCGGCTGCTGCCGCCCACCCAGAGCACGAACGTGGCGCGGAACAGCAGCGTCAGCGGCTCCAGGTCGCGCACCGGGTCGTAGGGCAGGGTGGCGTGCAGCAGCGGGTTGATGGCCAGCGTGGCGGCATCGGCCAGATAGAGCGTATGCCCATCGGCGGCCGTCCGCCGCAACTCGCCCAAGGCCACGATGCCGGATGCGCCCGGCTTGTTGTCCACCACCACGGGCTGGTTCCACTGCAGTTTCAACTGCTCGGCCACGCTGCGCGCCACGACGTCGGGGCCTATGCCCACCGAGTACGGCACCACCAGCCGCACCGCGCGACTGGGGAAGCTGCCTTGCGCGCGCGCTTGCATGGCTGGCCAAGCCTGCATGGCGGCTGCCAGCGCCGCCAGCGCGGTTCTGCGGGTGGGAGCGCCGACCTTCAAGGCGGAGGACTCTCAGCCTCTTCAGCCCAGGGAGCGGCCGAGCAGGGCGCCGGCCGAGAGCAGCGCGGCAAACCACAGTTCGAGCGTGAAAGTGCGGAACAGGATCTCGTTGAAGGCGGCACCGGGCGGACAGCGGCCGAAGTCGCGCCGCAGCTTCAGCGCTGCCGGCAGCAGCGCCAAGGGCAGCAGCAGTGCGGGCGTTCGCCCCGCCATCGCCATCAGCGGCACCAGTGCCAGGGGACCGAAGACGAGCAGGGAGAAGAGCCCCTGCGAGGCGCGCTCGCCGAAGCACACGGCGAAGGTGCTGCGGCCGACCAGGCGGTCATGAGCCCTGTCACGGTGGTTGTTGACGGCCAGAGCTGCCGCAGCCAGGCCACCGATGGCCACGGCCGCCAGCTGGCTGACGGGGCCGACGCCATCGGTCAGCACCCAGTCGGTGCCCATCACCGCCACGAGGCCGAAGAACACGAATACCGTCAGCTCGCCGAAGGGTGTGAACGCAATCGGCTTGGGCCCGCCCATGTAGGCCAGTGCAGCCACCAGCGAAGCCACCCCGATGACCAGCACCGGCCAGCCCCGGTAGGCCACCAGAGCCAGGCCCAGCGCGGTGGCGAGCAGGGCCACCACCACGATCACGCTGCGCACATGGTGCACGCTGAGCCAGCCGTTGGAAGTGGCGCGCGGCAAGCCGATGCGAGTGCCGCTGCTGTCGCCGCCGCGCACGGTGTAGCCCACGTCGTTTTGCATGTTGGTCACCACCTGCACCAGCAGCGCTGCGCCCAGCACCATCAACGTGGCCCACAGGTCGATGGCGCCGGCGCGTGCATAGCCCAGCGTGGCGCCCACCAGCACGGGGCTGAAGGCCACCAGCAGGGTGCGCGGCCGTATCGCCACCATCCACGCGGCAACGGAACCGTTGCGAACTGCCGGTTGGGCGTCGACGGTGCCTGGGTTCACTGCCATGCCTGTTCGCTCCTTGACGGGTGGGCGTCGCCCTGTCCGAGCTTGCATTGTCAACAGCGGATGCTGCAGCCATCTTGCGCCGTGTCAAACCTTGTGCTCACCCGCACAGACCGTTTCATGCGGGCCGGGCCGCCGGCCGATATGGATGCAGGCGATGCCGAAGCTCAGGTTGCGGTAGCTCACGTCGGCAAAGCCGGCTTGTTCGATCAACGCCTTGAAGGCGCGCTGGTCGGGGAAACGCCGGATCGATTCGACCAGATAGTTGTAGGCCTCGGGCGCGTTCGCTATCCAGGCCCCCAGCCGCGGGATGATGGTGAAGGAAAACAGGTTGTAGAAGGGCCGAACGGGTGCGTGGGGCGTGGAGAACTCCAGGCACAGGAAGCGGCCGCCGGGCTTGAGCACCCGCAGCACCTCCACCAGCGCATCTTCGACGCGGGTGACGTTGCGAATGCCGAACGCGATGGTCAGCGTATCCACCGATGCCGATGGCAGCGGCATCTGTTCGCCCGTACCCTCCAGCCACTGCACATGCGCGTGGCCGCGCGCGCGCCCCACCTCC